>JAFEGS010000301.1 GCA_018239705.1 Verrucomicrobiota bacterium
AATTCAAATCGAAAAAACAATACAATTTTTTTATCTATATTTTTGTAAAATAAATGATTTAAAAAATGGTTTAGCATGATTCCTTATGATGGGACTCTTAATTCTTGGCAGATGACTACTGAGGAATTTATTGATGGTTTTTTTGAGAATATCATCCCGCAGGTGGTAGGCGACTACTCAACGTACATCGCTGGAAAAATTTTTTATCCCTTGGTCGGCAAAACTACGATCATTCTATGGGATGGTGAGCAAAAGAGAGTAGTTCCTGTAGAAGAAATTGCACAGTGGGTCGATTCTAGCGAGATAACAAAAATTCCTGTGTTCGATACATCGGACTTTCGAAATCTGGATGCGCGGTACAGGCAGCATGCAAGAGAAAAAGCAAGAGAGACGGTAGTACTTTTCCATGCCAACGCAATGACCTGCGATAACATGAAGGAGTGGGGAGATTTTTATTTTGACCAAGGGTACGACGTCCTGATGCCTACTATTGGGGGATATCCAGGAAGTGATCCTGTTGAGGTCTGCGAAGCGAGTACCTACCAAGATGTTGAAGGAATATTGCTATTTTTACAAAATCACGGGGTGACAAGGGCTGGGTATCATGGTCTTTCGATTGGGGCATGCCTTGCCCTGCAAGCTGCTGTCGGTCCTACAGCTACAACAAAAGTAGCAACGACATTTGTGGTAGCAGACCAGCCATTTAATACTGGGGTAGAGGTTGCAAGCAATTTTATTTGCAATCGGGGACATAGTTTTGCCTCTTCGCTTGCAAAAGGGACTGCTCGAGCTGCTCTTCCTTGTGACCAGATTATTTCTCTAGGCGACAAAATAAAAATAGTAACTGATGGGCTTGACAATATAAAGAAGGTGAAATTGCTCAAAGAATTGGGAATTCCATTCCTTATCATTGAAAGTAGTCACGACATGATTATGGGACTTGAAGGCAATGAAGAGGGCGGTTTTTTGAGTAACCTTGCAGAAGAGTTGCTACTAACTCGATATGATGCCATAGAGGATGCTGATCAAAATAGAATTGTTTTATCCGGAGAGCACTGCTCATTTTTTGGAGATAATGAACAAGCTCGTGCGCTAGTAATGAAATTTGCCGCTTCCTTTATGCCCATCAAAATAGATCCGGCAACGGTCAAGGAAGATCTTGCTATTAGACTTAGTGCACATCTTGGTATAGAATCCAAAGGCAAGACAATACTATAACTAGATCTCGATCTTAATCTTGATCTTGATCCTATTTTGGATGTATATTTAATTGATCTTAATTAATAAATATGGTAAATTTGTTTTTTGTTCAAAATTAACAACAACATGTTTTGTATGCAAGTTAATTATGTTTCATCCCCTTCTTATTTTAAATTTGATTCTCAAGATGGTGAAAGTTTGCCAAAAAGATTCCGTCAAGTAGAGCTCCACCACGAAGAGGGTCACTCAGTCCATGGAATATCTGGTAGTGGCCAATTTTCTAAAAATACATTTCTTCTTCTGAAAAAGACACTTGGACATGAAAATGCTGTCATTATTGACGCGCGAGAAGAGACACACCTTCACGACCAGGAAGGTAGAGCCGTTTCTTTACGGGCTGATCACAATTTCCTGAATAAAGGCAAGAAGCTTCACGAAATAGTAGAAATTGAAGAAGAGTACGTGAAACAGACCGATGAGGGTCGAACCTTTGACATGTATAACTTAGCAGATCAACCAGCAGTCGTGCGTTTTGGCACCGAAGAACAACTTATCAAAGATATCGCTCCCCAGTATACCTATCACCGACTACCAATCACCGATGGCCATTTAGCCTCAGATGAAATTATTGATCAAGTGATCGACATCAAGCAAGCAGCAAAGAGAGAGCACAAGTGGATCCACGTTCACTGCTGCCTGGGAAGAGGCCGAACATCGACAATACTTACCCTGCTCTATACCATAGAACATGCAAGCAAAAAGAGCGTATCTGAAATTTTTGATACTCTTGAGAATCTAGGCAATATTAAACTTCGAAAAATGAACAGTAGGAAAAGCGAAGAGGAAAATAGACGCTCAGATCCATTCTTCTGGGAGCTCTTTCATAAATACTGTTGCCAAGAGGAGTGGAAGAACTCGAAATGGTCAGAGTGGAGAAAAAGTCAACCAACACAGCTTCAGGAAACGGTAGCAAACCCTGTAAAAAAACAAAAGACTAAGCATGCTAAGGCAATAGAGCGTACGCTCGATGTAGAGGCCCTAAAAGAGCACGAACTGACCATAAAAGATGGTACGCTTACTACGACAAGG
>JAFEGS010000302.1 GCA_018239705.1 Verrucomicrobiota bacterium
GTGGCTCCTGCAGTCTTGGTTCTTAAGGCGCTCGCCCCGGAGCCAACGACAACAGTCTCTTTTTTCCTCATGACGGCAGCTGTCATCTATTCGATTTCGGGCATTCTTCGCCTTGTACGATATACAGTTACAAAACCAAAGTTAGAGGCAGATATCGAGGAGGTCAAAAAGGCAAATGCCTACTTCACAGGCCTGCCTATCCCTGCAGGAGCGATGTGTGCAGTCTCTCCCATTCTTTTTTTGATGAGCGATGATGGGCTCAGCATTTACGCAACAGACTATTTTGAGCGCGCTGTGGTTGCTGCTGCGACCTTTGTGATCACCGGCTATTTCATGATCAGCCGTTGGAAATTCCCCAGCGTAAAAACGCTCCATATCCGCGTTGGATCATTCCAGGTGGTGATACTGACGGCTCTTGTTACTGCTGCGATCCTTCTTTTGGCTGTGCACCATTTTGCACTCTTTCTCTTTGCTGTCTCTTGGGGCTATCTGATCGCCTCTTGGGCGCTCTCCATGATACGAGTGGCTTCCGGTAAAAGGCTTCGTGCTCTTGAGGATTTTGATCCTGAGGAGGATGAGGACGCACCTAATTAGTAAAGAAGTAGGGCCTCAAGCAATAGCTTGAAGGCCTTTTTTGGCTATGAGATTCAACATTTTAAGCGCGATGCCTCGGGGGTGCTTTACTCCACGCTCCCATTGCTGTACGGTGTAGATGCTGGTATTTAGGTATAAGGCAAAGACACCCTGACTGACTTTTTCTCGCAACCGAAGACTTTTTATTTCCCGGGGAGACAAATCCTCAACAGGCGTAAGGCATAGGGCATTAAATTCATGCATTGTTGTTGCATCAACCAGTCCTGCATCATACAACCCTTCTACAGATTCGTGAACTACTTCTAAGATCGATTTATGTTTATCTTTCTGCATATTATTTTACCTCTACTAATTGGCCTGCCTGTATGGCTTGCGTGATCTGAACATCACTAAAGCCAAAATAAATTTTAGCTAATTTTTTTAAGGCTATCTCTTCTTGCTCAGAAATATTCGCCCGCTCATTTTTTGCAAAGCCATAGATGAAAAATGTGTGTTTATCCGCCTTAAAAGCCACAATTGTGCGTGCACCGCTGCTCTTCCCTCTGCCCTGCAGCGCGATGCGCTTTTTATAAATATTACCTCCTAAATTAGCCTCATATAAGCCATTGCTAATTTCACTAACCGCTAGTTTTAAATCGTCATCAGAGAGTTCGACTCCGTTTGCCCAGCGGTCAAAGGCCTTGTTCTTAAAAATCCGCATTATATTCCCTTATCTCCTTGTCTTATTTATAGCACTAGGTGCTATATTTTTGCAAGAGGAATGCTCCATCAGATGTCGTTTCTAGTACCTGGTGGCTATGAAATCATTGGGTTATATCATCTGTCGTACAAGGCCAATAATGATCCCCTGGATGTGGGAAGAAGCATCGAGGCGTGTAGGCATGCGCTCAATTTGCGCGCCTTCATCCACTGTGGTAAGTAGGACCAGCTCTCCCACTACTGGCGTATCTCTCGCTTCAATGATCAGAAGGTCGCCTTTCAGGATGTGCTCTGCAGCAAAGGAGTTGTCCTGTACGAGAAATCCGTAGCAGGTGCGCGCTTTGGGGGTAAGCGTTTCTGGTACGGTGCAGAGGCTTATTTTTGCAGAAAGTTCAATCTTTTTGCCCTTGGCAATTGAGCCAATGAGAGGAAGGCTTGTAGTGCCCGGTTCAGTGGCACATGCTGTTCCTGCAGAGCTTTTTATGGCTCTCCACTTATGGGTATCTCCAACGAGTAGGCCCTTCATCTTCAGGTTTTTGATGTGCTTATGCACCGTGGCAACGGACGAGAGGCCGAGCATCTGCATGATCTCTCGGTAGGTGGGGGCAAAGCCATTGGCCTGTGTGAATGAGGAGATGAGGCTGAGCAGCTGCTGCTGTTTTTTAGTGCTGCTCGCGGAGCTTACTTTTGAACCATTTTGCATCAAATACCACAAAATCAACGAAATAGGCTGTGAGCCACATAATGATTGCCGCAATGACCACATCTGAAATGAAGTGCCCACCTTGGACGATGCGTGCAAGGGACAAAAGACTTCCTAGTATGATACTGAAGGCAAATGCTCCTCGCGCTAGAAGTGGGTAGCGGTAGCGTTTTGCCAGAAAGTAGACGCAAAAAAAGTAAAACCCGCAGGTGGAATGTCCCGATGGGAACGATTTTGACGGCTCGGGGGCGCTACTGAAAAGCGGCTGGTAGTAGGCTCTGA
>JAFEGS010000303.1 GCA_018239705.1 Verrucomicrobiota bacterium
AATGCTCTGGCTCGTGGCGTCGCCATGCACGACAGCCTGCTGCGGAAGATCAGATGGAGGACAATCCCTGCCATCTACAAGAACAAAATCGGGACGCACCGGAAGAGCTCTGAGCGCCTGCTGCATTGCAAGCAACGTGGCTCGAAGAATATTGATCTGGTCTATTTTTTTGGGAGAGGCCAGGCCTATAGCCCAGTGCACATCAGAACGTGAGGTCAGAAAGTCAGCTATTTTTTTTCGCTCGGCTCCAGATAGCTGCTTACTATCCTTAATACCGGGAAAAACAAGCCCTTTTGGCAAAATACAGGCGCAAGCAACGACGGGCCCAGCAAGTGGGCCTCTACCGGCTTCATCAACGCCTGCAATTGCGTTATACCCGAAATTCCAAAGCTGCAGCTCTCGCTCTAAAAGCAAGCTCTCAGTATGTTTTGGCTGATCGGGGCCTTTAACTAAGAGATCAAATATGTCAAGCTGATGCATTGGCAGCAGTCTCAACCGCTTCCTGAGATGCAGCTGGCTTATTTTTCTTCTCTTTCATGAAGCGGCCTTTTACCTTAGATGCCTTTCCAGAAGTACCTCTGAGGTAGTAGAGCTTGCTACGGCGAACTTGTCCGCGTCGTATCACTTCAATGCCGGAGATAAGCGGGCTGTGCAGGAAGAAAACTCTCTCCATCCCTTCACCATAGGCCACGCGATGGACTGAAAAGGTCTCAGTAAGACCTGTGCCTGTTCTGGCTATAACAGTCCCTGTAAATACCTGAAGACGCTCTTTACCGCCATCTTCAATAATTCGAAGACTCACCGACACGGTATCGCCAATGCGAAAATCGGTGACTTGCCTTTTCATGTGCTGCTCTTCAACACCTTGAACTGTGCTGTGTTTACTCATTTTTTTCCTTTTGCTCCACTTATAAATTTTTCAAATAGATCAGGGCGAACCTGCTTTGTCTTTTCAGCCGCTTGCTCTTTTCGCCACTGTTCAATCAAACGATGGTTTCCCGACAGTAATACCTTTGGGACTTCCATACCATTATACACCTCAGGCCTTGTGTAGTGCGGCCAATCGAGAAGGCCATTCTCGAAAGAGTCATGATCTGCCCCCTCTTCATCGCCAAGCACGCCCGGGATAAAACGAGAAACTGCATCTATAAGGACGATAGAGGCAAGGCATCCATTTGTGAGTACAAAATCGCCTATACTTATCTCTTCATCAATCTCACTATCAATGACTCTCTGGTCAATACCCTCGTAATGGCCGCAGACTAAAATCAGATGGCTATAGCTCGCAAGCTCTCTACACTTCTCTGCTGTCAGGGTTTTGCCCTGAGGAGAGAGATAGATAGTTTTTGAACCTTCGCGCTTCTTTGATTGTATGGCTTTCACCACAGGGTCCGGCATCATTACCATACCGGGCCCACCCCCATAAGGCCTATCATCTACCTTGCGAAACCGCTCTTCCGAGAAATCTCTAATGTCTACCAGTTGAATTGAAATCAGGCCCTTTTCTTGGGCCCGCTTCAACATACTTACATCCAGTGGTCCTCTGAAATACTCGGGAAAAAGAGAAAGAACGTCAATTTCGCAGGGCATGAATCAAGTTACTTTTTCTTTCTTCTCTTCTGAGCCGCTTTCACTCTCTTTTCTTGAAGAGCGCGAGTAATTGCAGGTGCCGCCATCTTCACGAGGCTCTCAGTACAGTCACTCATCTGCGCGCCTTGATCGATCCAGTGCTGGATGCGATCGAGCTTTAAAGAGACTTTGTCGTCATCTTTTGCTGCATAAGGGTCGTACCAGCCCACTGCTTCAAGATACTTTCCATCGCGTGGTGAGCGACTGTCTGTTACTACGAGACGGTAGGTCACGTGGTTGGTTGTACCTTGACTTCTCAGGCGAATTTTAACTGCCATAACGATCTATCCTCCGAACATCTTTTCCAACTGTTTCATATTTGGAATATTTTTAAAAAATTGTTTTGCTTGTTTAAAAGATTTAACAAGTCGATTTACATCATCTATTGAGGTACCACTTCCTCTTGCCACCCTCTTGCGTCTGGTCATTGAGAGCTCGTCTTTTTCCTTTCGCTCTCGAGGGGTCATGGAGAGGATAATGGCCTCTACCTTCAAAACTTCGCGGTCATCAAAGTTGAGATCTTTCAGCTTTGACATACCGGGCAGCATGCCAAGCAGGCTTTTAAAAGAGCCCATCTTTTTGACTGCCTGCATCTGCTTTAAGTAGTCTTCGTAGCTAAAGGTCGCGGTCTTTAGCTTTTTTT
>JAFEGS010000304.1 GCA_018239705.1 Verrucomicrobiota bacterium
CTCTGTCTCTGCTTTTTATTGAAGCTAAAACGCCCCGCCAAGTGCAGCGAGACAGGCCTCTTTAATAGCCTCTGAGTAGGTGGGATGAGGAAAGGGAAGGGAAGCGAGCTCTTCCAGCGTCATCTTTTTGGCCAAGGCAATCGCTCCGACGGAAATCATCTCTGAGGCGTGACTTGCCAGGATATGCAGGCCTAAAAGGCGTTTTGTCTCTGCATCGGCGACAACCTTTACAAAGCCGTCAAGGTTGCGTGCACAGCGGGCTCGAGGGTTACCTTTCAATTCGTACTCGCCGGTAAGCACAGATTTTCCCAATTCCTTTGCCATATCCTCTGTCAGGCCTACAGTAGCTGCTTCAGGGTTTGTATAGATCACGTTGGGGACTTGGGTGTAGTCGAGACGAGGCTTTTGCCCGGCGATGATTTCGGCAACAGCTATCCCCTCCAACGTGGCCCGATGCGCAAGCATTGGCCCGTCGATAAGATCTCCGATAGCGTAGATATTGGGATGAGAAGTTCGAAACTGTGAATTGACCATGATATTTCCCTTACTCGTAACATCTATATTGAGCTCAAGCAGCCCAAGATCATTTGACAAGGGGTGTCTTCCTATAGCAACGACCACTACTGAACCGGTGATTGTTGTCTCGATGCCATCTCCTAAGCGGACCCACAGCTGCACTCCTTTTGCGCCAAGATCTTTTGCTCCAATAACGTTGGAATTGAGAAGAAAACGGATTTTTTGACCTTTGAGAAGCTCGTACAGCGCATCTGCAAGCGAGCGTTCCATCCCCGTACAGATCGATGGCATCATCTCAATAATGGTCACCTTCGTGCCAAGGCGGCTATAGACAGAGGCCAACTCAACTCCCACAGCGCCTCCTCCAATGATGACCATACTCTTTGGAAGGGTTTGAAGAGACAATGCACCTGTTGATGAAAGGATTTTTTTCTCATCAAAGGGCAGAAATGGCAGTGGAACCGGACGAGACCCTGTTGCCAATACAATTGACTTGGCTGTGACTTGCTTTTTCCCTGCATCAGAAAAGACAGTGATAGTATGCTTATCAGTGATACGGCCACGGCCCTGAATAACATCAATATGGTGTTTTTGAAAGAGCGCTTTCAGTGCGGCAGAGAGATCCCCCACCACCTCGATTTTCTGGTCCATCATCAGAGGAAAATGAGAAGAGGCCTTCTCGATTTCAATGCCTCTCTTTGCTGCCTCATGAGCAAATCTCGCATAGAGCTCTGATGAATGCAAAAGCGTCTGCGAGGGAATGCAGCCATAGTGAAGGCAGGTGCCGCCAAGAAGAGAAACCTCCTCGATACATGCTACTTTAAGACCTAGCTGACTTGCCCTCATAGCACAGAAATACCCTCCAGGGCCCGATCCAACAACTGCTACATCATACATAGTTTCTATACTCCTAACTCAAGTCGAAAGGGCTCTTCAAGGCAGTTTTTGATATGCACCAAAAAGGAAACAGCCTCCTTGCCATCGAGCAGGCGATGGTCATAGCTTAAGGCAAGATTCATTATGGGACGTATGACGATCTGGTCATTCACCACGTAGGGCCTCTTTGTAATCTTATGCATGCCCAGGATAGCACACTGGGGAGGATTGAGTACGGGCGTGGAGAGAAGCGAGCCAAAAAGGCCTCCATTGGTAATGGTAAACCCTCCTCCCTCAAGATCGGGCGCTGTGAGCCTGCCGCTTCGTGCTCGCTCAGCAAAGTCGTCTATCTGCCTCTCAATTTCTGCAAAAGAGAGCGCATCGCAATGTTTAAGTACTGGAACAATCACCCCTCGATCTGTCGAAACAGCCACTGCGATGTCAAAATAATTTCTATATACAATTTCATCGCCCACCAGGTAGCTATTGACCTCCGGAAAGGCCTGTAGGGCAGAGACCGCTGCCTTTATGAAAAAGGACATGAAGCCCAGCTTGACCCCATGCTTTGTCATGAACTGCTCGCGGTATTTTTCGCGAAAAGCGATCACTTCGGTCATGTCCACTTCATTGAAGGTTGTTACTTGGACAGACTCTTTTTGCGCCTCTACGAGCCTTTGTGCAAGCGTTTTACGAAGAGTAGAGAGCTTTTTTCTCGTCTCTGATCTGGCGGAAACCGGAAGGGTTTGCTCCGGCTTGGGTGCAGGTGTGGATGCAGGTTTGAATGCAGGTTTGGGTGTGGGAGCAGGTGCAGGTGCAGGTGCAGGTTTGGGTGTGGGTGCAGGTTCAATCTCTTTGGCTACTGTTGGCTCTCGGGGCT
>JAFEGS010000305.1 GCA_018239705.1 Verrucomicrobiota bacterium
GTATTGCTTCTTCGGTCAGCATCTTCGGAGGTGCATGTAAGACATTGGTTTTATCAGTGCCAATGAGCCACGCTGCTAATTGGTCAGGCGTCTTAAAGCTCACATCAGATTGCCCGCCCGGCTGCAGCAGTCCTTCAGAGTTTACGCTAAAGCTGCACTTCTGAACGCGTGTTTTTCCTCTCAATTCAATAACAAACTCATTGGCCCCTCCCATGCCCTTTTCACGCACAATATAGCTGTTTTTTGGCATCACTGCTGAGAGTACGCGGCACCAGTGGTGTGGTTCTTTGACAAGAATTTGCTGGATTTGACCAAACGCAGCCTTTCCCGCCTCCGTTGTGGGCAGCGTTTCCAGGGCTCGATTGCCTATCAGGGTCATCAAGCTCTTTGTGAATATGTCCTCTTTTACCTCTGTAATTGCCATTCTCGTCATTGGACAGGTCGTCTTACCCTCTCTTCTCCATTGTTCAATAGCAGAGCGTTCATACGTTCTTCCGCTGTTTAGCACTACAGGATCTGTAAAACTCTCGAGTGTGATTGGACAGACCGAGTTATCACTGTAAAACTGATCCAGCTTCACTTCGTCCTCAGCAGTACGCTCCTTCTTCGTAAGAATATCACGAACTCCACTCTCTTTCAGGTTCTTACCAATATTATGGTTTGAACCTTCAGCTGTTTCAGGCGCTCTGCTAAGGTTTGCTATAGCTTCCTCAAAAGGCAAATTATTGCAGTTAAGATAGAGCATATAGTCGTTTAACAGCTTAATCTGCGACTCTGTTTGCACTACTTGAGGATCTCGATTGCGTCTACCTTCAGCGATCATCTTGAGCACAGTCGTCTGTGTAAGAGCCTCTCCCGGATGATCTTTTACCCACTCTCTCATCATTGTAGCCACAAAAAGAGTGCCTGTTCGACCAACACCTGCTCGGCAGTTGACCGATCGATTTTCTGCTTCCGCTAACCATGAGGCATTCTTGTGGAGCTCTAAAAGGGAGGTTCCTTCCATGTCATTCCAATGTAATTGACCAACTTGCAAAGAATGGACGCTCTCTCCGCTGCCGTTTTTGTACACATAGGTATCAAAGTTCCCGGTAGATTGGAGCTCCAGGCGTAGATCATCATTGAGTGGCAGGCTATCAAGAGGCCATTTGCCTTCTCTCGTTACCCTGTCCCTCTCGCTAGCGATGGTAAAAGTGCCCACTTTCTGCCCGGAGTCGTCTGTTTCCACTTTGCCATAGGTGACGGTGATTGGTCCACGCTCTGTCTGTATCGTTCTGACGGGATTTTTCTGGCACTGTTCAAATGCCTCGGTTGACATTGGAAATACCGGACCGGTTTCAGGGTGCTGCAGCCACACTACAAAGGGATTTGCCAGCTGCACATGGCGGTCGATTTTTGCACTCATGAGCGTCTCAAGCATAGCCGGAGCAGTCGCACGAGTGGGATACATAAAACCTGCAAAGCTTTTCTCACCATTGAGCCAGTTTCCGTGCACAGGTTTTGTAGCGCTAAGCTGCGTGCGTGCGGGTGAGTGAATATTACTAAATAGGCTCGGCACAGTAGGAGGCTCCCAACACTTCAGCCTTTCAAGCTGAGTATTGTATTGAGCCAATTTCGTATTCATTTCTTTGGGCGTGAGTGTTCCTTTGCCACTGAGTAATGAAGAGAGTGCCTCTGTTCCTTTGCTTATAATTTCTCTTTTATTTTGATCACTCATCTTCTCTGTAAAAAGATTCTGCAGCGAGCCAAAAGCAATTCCAATCGCTTCGAGCATTTCCGGTTTACTTCGGACACGTACTCCTGTATTACCATTAAAAAATGAACTATGCTCTTCAGCTATTTTAATAGCATTAGATCTATGTTCTTTTGGAATTTTTAACACCTGTTCTACTATCTTTTGTTTATCTGCAATACTCATATCTGGTGTAAAAAGAGTTTTAGCCGATCGTACTGCTTCAAAAATCTCCTTATTGGCATCAATGGACTGGCCACTATTCCGAGCAAGAGCATGTACCAACGCAGCTGTTTCAGGACGTTCATCCTCCGGCACTGTCATAAAAAGATCTATAGCTTGCATTTTCTCCTCAGCGGCTTCTGTTCCCCGCTGACTTGACAGAGAGAGTTTTTTTGAAGAGGCGAGAGGCGATTCCACGTCAGCTCGCTTAAAAACTTTCGTAGTCTTCTCGGGAGTGCCGGCTGTTTTAGGAGTTTGCGACACAACAGTAGGACGTCCTGTCCCGATTTTGCTCGTATTGGCACGTTGGG
>JAFEGS010000306.1 GCA_018239705.1 Verrucomicrobiota bacterium
GCTCGAACATGATATAAGCCTCTTTACCTACCACATCCCTCTAGATGCTCATCAGGAGCTTGGGAACAACTGGCCAAGTGCCAAGCTGTTAGGATGGACCGATCTTGAACCATTTGGCCAGCACCACGGAGAGATGATCGGCGTTAAGGGAAGATGCCCGAGCATGAGCCGTGAAGAGTTTCGCTGCGGCTTAGAAGCCTTTTATGGAAGAGATGCGCAGGTCGTCTTTGCCGGCCCTCGGACAATCAAAACCTGTGCGTTGATCTCAGGAGGTGCCCACAAGTGGATCGATGAGGCCATTAAAGACGAAATAGACTGCTTTGTGACAGGGACAAGCGACGAGCCAATTTGGCACATTGCACACGAGGAAAAGATCAACTTTATGGCGCTTGGCCATGCCGCTACCGAAAAAATAGGCGTCCAGCTGCTTGGCAGCCACTTAGCAGAGTACTTTAATCTCTCCCATCACTTTATTGATGACAACAATCCTTTTTAATCGGGCTATAGCATGAGCGAAAATGTACTAGATATTTTGCAAAGCCGCGGTCTCCTTGAGGCTACAACAAGTGAAGAGCTCAAAGAGCTGGCAAGCAATCCACAAAAGCCTCTCAAGGTCTATTGTGGTTTTGATCCAACGGCAGATGGCCTGCATCTTGGCAATATGGTAGCTATTATGGGCCTTGCGTGGTTTAAACGCTGTGGCCATACAGCTGTTGCTCTTGTAGGAGGTGCTACGGGGATGATTGGCGATCCATCCGGTAAAATGAGCGAAAGACAGCTGCTCGATGAAGCAACACTCAAGGTAAACCAGAGCTGTATCCAGCGCGATCTAGAGACCATTTTGCTGCAAAGTGCAGGTGCACAGCCTCTTTTTCTTAACAACTACGACTGGTTTAAGGACTTTTCTTTCCTTTCGTTTTTGCGCGATGTGGGCAAATACTTCCGGATTGGTGTGATGATGTCCAAGGATAGCGTGCGCGCTCGGCTCGAATCTGAAGAGGGAATGAGCTTTACCGAGTTTAGCTACCAGCTTCTGCAGTCGTATGATTTTTACCATCTCTATAAACAGCATGGAGTGACCTGCCAGATAGGCGGAAGCGATCAGTGGGGCAACATCACAGCCGGGATCGAGTTTGTCCGCAAAATGACCGGCGAATCGGTCTATGGACTAACGCTACCACTTCTTACAAAGAGCGATGGACAGAAGTTTGGAAAGTCTGAAAAGGGCGCCATCTGGATGTCGGGAGAAAAGCTATCGCCCTTTGACTGCTACCAGTATCTGGTCCGCATGCCTGATGCAGATGTCATTAAACTTTTAAAAATGCTTACCTTCTTAGATCTTGGCGATATCAATGAGCTCGCGCATCAGATGAAGGAGCCGGGCTATGCGGCAAATAGCGCTCAGCGCCTACTTGCAGAGGCTATCACCGGGCTGCTACACGGTGAAGAGGGGCTAAAGAAAGCCCTTACGGTTACCTCCAGCATGGCTCCGGGCAAGAGCAGTGTCGACCTCGATGCCGATACGCTTCGAAATCTTATCAAGGATGTGCCTAACGCCTCTTTTGCTGCATCAGAAGTTGCAGGCCACAAGCTGATAGATGTGGTTGCTGCTGCAGGTTTTTGCGCAAGTAAAGGTGAGGTCAGAAGGCTGATCAAAAATGGCGGCGTCTGTCTAAACAATAAAAAAATTGACGATGAGAATTTTGTTGTTTCTCAATCCGATTTTATCGAAAATCAGTTCCTGCTTATCTCTTTGGGCAAGAAACACAAGAGCGTGATCGAAATTGCAGACATCACATCTGCCAAAAAGACTTGATTGTAAATCAAAGAGATACGAAAATGGCGCCTGTTTATAAGGCAATAACCAGAAGATAAGGAGTTTCACTCTAACATGGAAGGCGAAACAAAGAAGCTGACAGTGACCAAGAAGCAGTTGATTAATGCTATCTCACAAGAAAAGGGGATTCACCCGAATGATGTGCGCAACGTCATTCAGGCCTTTTTAGATAAGATGACGGAGCGTCTTTCTGAAGGGGATCGCTTGGAATTTCGCGATTTTGGAGTCTTTGAAGTTGTGGAGAGAAAGCAAAAAATAGGCCGCAATCCTAAAAATGCTGCTGTGCCTATCTTGATTCCTGCTCGCAATGCAGTCAAATTTACACCCGGAAAGAAGATGAAGGGCGCAATTGAGTCAGAGTTTACCTCCTATTCACTCGAGCTTGTAAACTAA
>JAFEGS010000307.1 GCA_018239705.1 Verrucomicrobiota bacterium
TGGGGATAGAGGTGGAGGTAGGAAGAGATACCGCCGGTGTTTTCCTGAATGTAGGCAAGATTTTCCTCATAGGAGCGGTTAGCGCTTCCCATTTGAGTAAGCACTAAAGCAAAGAGGCGAAGGAGCCACAGGTCCTCTTCCTTGGTGTCAGGGACGGGGAAGATGAGGTCTGCATAGGTAATCTCGTTGGTAAAGGCATGGTGGCAAAAGAGATCCAGCGAGCCGGCATTCAAGTGGGAGAGGGCGAGCGTTCGAGCCTTTTTTGGTACATCGCTAAGGGATATTTTTGGCAGCATGTTGATAATGTCGTCCTCATCCCTGTTTTGGAACTGCGTGAGTGCTTCTGAGCGCTGCACAACCTCCTTCATAGCCTTTTCTGAGAGTGCTTGTTTGATGGTTTCCAGTTTTTCTTCTTCAAGCTTTCGCTCTTCAGGCCCAAGTTCTTGGCTCGGATCCATGCAGATGCGTACATAATGGGTGTTGGTGATGAAGTAGCGGTTGATCAATTCCGACAAAAAGTGAGGAGACTGCGAAAAGCGTTGTCTCAGCTCTTCAAAGAGGGAGTGGATGCGAAGGCCATCTTCAGCATTTCCTCCATGCTGGCAAATGAGCGCCGCTCTTGAAAAGAGGGAGAGGCCAAAGGGGGCAGAATCGCCGGTGATTTCGCTTTTTGCAAGTTCGAGCTGATGGAGGGCCGTTTCAATGAGGTGGAGAGGGATGCCCTCTTTGCTTAAGCGTTTCAAAGTATCAAAGATAATGGTTTCGATCGCTACAGCGTCACTTCCCTTACAGCCGTTAATGATGATGGCATAGGGGATCTCGCTCACTTCGCTCTCGAGCATCGATTGTGCTTGCCTGCATAGCCCTGAGCGTAAAAGTTCAATCTTTAAAAGAGAGGCATCTGTTTCCATCAGGACGATGTCGATGACAGAGAGGGCAAGGAGTGTGATCTGATCGAGAATCGGGCAGGTGAGCCACGCAAAAGCAATGAGCGACTTATCTTCAGTGCTGCCCTCTTTAGAAAAGGGGTACTGCAGCTCTTTGTAGATCGGTTTATGGAAGCGAGGCTGCGCAGGGATAGGTGAGGGAGGTGGCAGTTTTGACACTCCATGCAGGATCTGGCCCTGGAGAAAGTCGAGGTGCTTGTAGATGGGCATATTGCCGGAGAAGAAAAAGAGGCACCTGCTTGGGTGGTAGTTCGTACGATGAAATTCCACAAGCTCTTCATAGGTAAGGTTGGGGATGTCTTGAGGATCTCCACCCGAATTAAAGCCATAAGGTGTATCGGGGAAAAGAGCGGCGTTAACGGCTTCGATAAGGCGTGTCATTGGAGAAGAGAGCGCTCCCTTCATTTCGTTGAAAACAATGCCCTTATATTGAAGTGGGGAGGCAGGGTCATTTGGCGTTTCAAACTCAAGCCGGCAGCCCTCCTGCCAAAAGCTCAATTTGTTGAGCAGCGGATTGAACACGGCATCGAGATAGACTTCCAAAAGGTTATAAAAATCTTTTTCAACTTGAGTGGCCGCTGGATAGCAGGTAAAATCTGCACCAGTAAGTGCATTCATAAAGGTGTTGAGGCTTCTTCTGTTCATAGAAAAGAAGGGATCTCGCACAGGGAATTTTTTAGATCCGCAGAGGACAGTGTGCTCCAGAACGTGGCAGACGCCATCTGAGCTCTGAGGAAGTGTTCGAAATGAGAGGCAGAAAAAATTTTCCGGATCATCGCTTGCGATGTGCATGCAGAGGGCGCCGCTTTGGTCATGCACGAATTCAGTTAAATGGCATTGAAGTTCGGGGATGGGGAGCGATTTGCGAACTGTGAACCCATTATAGGTGTCACCTATCTTAAGAGATGCTGTGGAGGTATTATTCATTCTACTCAAGTCCTCAATAATTGATGTCGCATAGTTTATCGTTTGGCAACATTTCTTGCGCTATGCTAATTTAATAATCTACGAAAATATGGAGTATTCATGAAACGCCCCGCTATTTTGCCCAACATCGTGACTGCCTTCAGTCTCTCTTGCGGCCTTTTTGTCATCTTTAAGATGAGCCTGGTTCAGCGAGGAGCTGCAAGCTTTGATACCGTGCTTACAGGCGTGGCGATTTTGATTTTGGCAGCCTTACTCGATGCTTTGGACGGAGCTATCGCTCGTGTGATGAAGGTTGAAAGTGCATTTGGCGGCTTTTTTGACTCCCTTTCCGATGCAGTGACCTTTGG
>JAFEGS010000308.1 GCA_018239705.1 Verrucomicrobiota bacterium
GTTTAAGTCCTTTTCGTCGTTTTCGTCTTTTGTGTCGTTTGTCGTTTTGGTCGTTGTTTGTCGTTTTATCTCAACTTTTTCCTAATAAACCATGTAGCCGCAATCGCAATCCCCACAATAGCGATAATCGCCAAGATATACAGATCGACACTGCCCTCATAGGTCTCAACGAGGTGCACCGCCTCTTTGCCGAAAACATAGCCAATCGAAAGAAAGGTCGCGCTCCAAAGCACAACGCCAATACATGCAAACAGCGCAAAGAGGGGATAGGCTATCTTTCCCATCCCAGATAGTATACCGATGAGGTGGCGCACTCCGGGGATAAAGTAGCCAAATATAAGAGTCCACTTGCCATATCGCTCAAACCAGTAGTGCATCTTTTCCTGTTTGGCCTCGGTAAAGCCAAACATGCCTCCATAATGGTGTATGAGGAATTTCCCAAAGTATGCTCCCAGAAGAAAGCTCAGGCTGATACCGCAGAAAGGGCCAGCAATGGAGGCAGCAACCGTTGGAACGGTGTTAAGGTCCCCCTGCGAAACCAAAACCCCCGCTAGCACCATCAAAGTCTCATCAGGGACGGGCAGTGCAAAAATCCCAAGTGCGAGCAAGAAAAAAAGGGCCACACTGCCATAGCATGTGACCCATTGTACAATCTCTTCGTAGGGCATTATTTTTGCCTTTTGCGATCCACTTCCTGGAGCATTCTCTTACGCATACGGATGAAACCGGGCGTTACTTCAATCAACTCATCGTTTTGGATAAAGTCAATTGCCTGCTCAAGCGTAAAGCGTCTATGGGGCGTCAAGATGACGTTTTCATCTGATCCCGATGCACGGACGTTTGTCAGCTGCTTTTCCTTCGTGATGTTGACCACAATGTCATTATCTCGCGAGTGCTCGCCGACGATCATGCCTTCGTAGACTTCGTCTTGCGGCCCTACAAAGAGCCAGCCGCGGTCTTGCAGCTGGAATGCAGCATAAGGAGTTGATTTTCCTTGGCAGCTCGAGACCATGACGCCCTGCTTTCTGCCCGCAATTGGGCCTGCAAGCGGTGCATACTTTTCAAACACCGATGTCAAGATGCCAAGGCCGCGTGTTTGGGTGAGGAAGTCACTTCGGTAGCCCATCAGGCCGCGAGTAGGAATGCGAAATTCCATTCGGGTAATGCCCTCAGGCGATGTATCGAGGCTCTGCATCTCTCCACGACGTCTCGACAGCTCTTCAATGACGCCGCCGGAATAGGCCTCAGGCACTTCGATGGTGGCGATCTCAAAGGGCTCGAGCTCTTGGTTTTCTTCGCGCTTGATAATAACGCGAGGCTTTGAAAGGCTCATCTCAAACCCTTCTCGTCTCATCGCTTCGATAAGAACAGAGAGGTGGAGCTCCCCTCGGCCGGCGATGGTGATGATATCTTGGTCGTTCGATGAAAAATCAATTTTTAAAGAGATGTTTGCTCTTCGTTCTCTTTCAAGACGGTCTTTGAGCTTATTCATGGTCACATGTTTACCGCTGCGGCCTACAAAGGGGCTGGTATTGACAGAGATATCAATAGACACTGTTGGCTCATCGAGCTGGATAGGCGGAAGCTGGACGATCTCGTTCGGGTCGCACAGGGTGTCGCCGATCGTGGCATCAGGTGTTCCGGAGAGGATAACGATATCACCGGCTCCGGCAATCTCAAGCTCTTGCTTTTCAAGGCCGATGTGTCCCTCAATGCGGGAGACCGTTATTCGTCGGTTGGTGCCTGTCTTGTCGATATGCATGAGCGTATCGCCCTTTTTGACGCTGCCGTTGATGATCCTTCCACATGCTTGCCTGCCCACATAGTCATCGTAGAATATTGTAGAGACTTGGCAGAGGAATGGTGCCTTTTGGTTGCCTGGAGGTGGTGGAACCTTGTCGACAATCATCTCAAAGAGTGGGCGCATCCCTTGGTCTCTTGGGTCGTCGATATTCTTGATGGCAAAGCCAGATAGGCCTGAAGCATAGCAGAAGGCAAAATCGAGCTGCTTGTCGGTGGCGCCGAGCTCTGTAAAGAGGTCAAAGGTAAGGTCGAGTGCCTTGTCAGGTGTTGCAAAAGGTCGATCGATCTTATTGACGACCACAATTGGGCAAAGACCCATCTTGAGCGACTTGGAAAGAACAAATCGGGTCTGCGGCATGGGGCCCTCTTGAGCATCTACGAGGAGAAGCACCGAGCTTACCATACCAAGG
>JAFEGS010000309.1 GCA_018239705.1 Verrucomicrobiota bacterium
CTCCAGATTGCTCTCTTAACGTTTTGGTCGCTTGCAGAGCCTTGGGATCATTACTAAATGATAAAAACAGCTCTCTTGCCTCCTGTACAGGCAAAGAGAGGTGCTCATGATAGAGCACGTAGTCACCACCGGGGGACTGTTGGATCCATTTTTTCATGTCAACCATTCTGAAGGCCTTGCACGCAGCAATCGTCTGCTCTTGCTTTTCATTCATGGCCGCCCGGCAGTATTCCACCTGATCCTCTCGTTTGCCAGGAAGAAGAGGAAGCGTGTAGCAGAACTCAAACCCAGCTCCTGGATAGCCAGGATCGATATCCAGGTCAAGGACCTCCTCAATGGTGCTGGCAGGATTCATCAGGTAACATTCAGACGAGAGCGCCCGAAGAAAAACCTCGCTTAGCCAGCAAGCATAGCTGTTCTTACGACTGACCGCGCTGCTGAAACGCTCAAGGAGTCTCTCAGGCTCTTGGCATTCTATTTGCTGGATACTGTAGCGGCTACTGCCCGGACCCTTTTGGATCCAGACTTGCCAGCTGCGTATGCCGAGCTCGTCCTGCAATTGATTTTTATCCTGCTCAAACGCTGGCTTATTCTGCCCTAGATCGTGCACAAATGAAGAAGATTCGCCCACAATGGGGTCGACAAATATAAGCTGTAGCGCCATGAAAAATAACATTCCTATCCCTTAAAGAGCCTCCAGAATAGGTGCTCTGAGATTGCGTGTCAACAGAATTTGTCGATTTTATACTCAAAAAAAATATACAATACTATAACGTAAGATTAAAAGGAACTGGAGATTTTTCAATGCAGAGCATGACGCAGATAGCACAGGAATACGCTACTCTATTACATTCGAGCATCCCTGATGAAAAAAAACAGGACATTGAGGCAATAACCAAGGAGCGAGGGGTCTGTTTACATATGCTTTTAGACCGTCTCAATCTTGGTGATGTGTACCACACGAAGCGACTGCAAAAAATAGATGACGTTTTCAAAAGATATGAAGAGTGCATGGTGTGGCTTCAAAAAGAATATGCCAGACGACCTCTCGAACATGCTCTGGACATGCAGGTAGACCCGCTTATCGAACACGAACACGACTATGCCATTCAATCACTCATGAGAAAGGAGATTCTTCAAAAAGGGGCTCTTGAGATTGTCCACGAAGAGCAAGATCCCTTCAACGAAGCTACAGGAGATGCCTACGTTCGACTCGATGCCAAGCACCTTTCCATGATCATTGAGATTCTCAAAGAACGTTCTGCGCCCATTGCACTGACACTTGATAATTTATCCATCACTGACGAGGATATCAAACCCCTCTTGCCTGCTATCCAGATGGGAAAAATTAGCTCATTAAGCCTGCAAAATAGCAGCATTAGCACCACTATTCTTAATGATATTGCCAAAAAATGCATTGTAAACAGGTTCTAAATAATCTTTAGTCCACTAGGGTCTAGCTCAACCGTGGTTGATACCATGGAAGTCTCAAAAGCCTTCTGTCGAAAGTTTTCAAGAGATTGGTTCATTTTAGCAACCTCATCTGGAGTTGCCAGGTTATTTTTGATTGCAAGGTCTCTGATGCCCTCAAGAGAGCGGTAGCCCTCTCTTGCAAGCGAGATATTTCCAAATGGAGCCATAGAGGATCTACCAAAGACAGTAATAAAAACTTCCAAGTCGGGATACATACTGAAGGTCACACCGGTCATCGTTGGCTGAATACTGTTTTGCTCACAATCATTAAAATATTTATTGGCACTTTCGACTCTCGCCTCCATTTCAGTAAACACACCTGGATGTACTTTCTCAAAACAGCGATTCATTGCCTCATTTCGTGCCTGCTCCAGCATCGGCTTCAGTTCAGCTTGCAACTGAGAAAGCTCTCTATTTTGTACCTCAATATTGAAATTATTTTTTACGTTTTTGCAAAAATCATCAATACCCTCTTCAGTAAGAGCATCTAGAGCTACTAATGCCTCAGAAAGATTGGCTATATGCTTCTCTCCTGCTATAAAGACTTCTTCGTTCACATATTTTGCTCGTAACTCGTCTTTACTCTCTTCAAATTTTTTCAACACACCTTTAAAAAAATCGACCTCTTTTTTAGACATAGGAGCAGATGCTGCAGGATGGTCGAGCAGTGCAGACTTCAACGTAACAAAGGTCTGTTCTCCTTTTTTACAGCACGAGGGCCCAAGAAGACGAGCAAAG
>JAFEGS010000030.1 GCA_018239705.1 Verrucomicrobiota bacterium
AGAGTATAAGCATCTAGATAATGAAGCAGAGGAATGTGTCCTTGTGCCATTAGAAATTCATCAAAAGATAAGGGCTCTAAATGCATGTAGGTAATTCTTCCTACAGGCATGCTAAACGTATGTTTCTTTAGGACAAATTCCAATAAGGAGCCCGCAGCAATCAACGCAAGTTCGGGCATATCTTCAGCAAACCAGCGCAGTTTTGCAAGTAGTTCAGGAAATACCTGAATTTCGTCCAAAAAGAGGAGTGACTTTTTAGGATTTATCGATTTATTAAAACGAGCTTCAAGCAGGAGGAGAATTTCTGCAGGGTCATTCGAGCTAAATAACGTTGCGAGATTTGGGTGATGTTCAAAATTTATTTCTATAAGCTCAAGGTTTTCTGTTTCAGCGAATTTTCGAACAAGCCATGTTTTTCCAACCTGTCTTGCGCCTCGCATAACGAGAGGTTTTCGGGAGGATCCCTTGTGCCACTCCTCTAAAAACGACAGTCTTTCTCTTTTCATATGACCTCATGAGGGGGTTTAACCTGAGTTTTCAAGTTTTTAGCTTATTTTATCAGCCGCAGTATTTGGTGTAAAGAAAAAGAACCCCTTCTTTTGCATGAACCTTTGATATAAGAACCCCTTCTTTTATGTGAGCCTCACACATAAGAACCGGTTCTTTTGTCTTGATCTTGATCTTGCTAATGAGCGAAGAGAAAGATTAAGATCATGATCAAGATTAAGAGCCTCAAAGAAAATTTATGGTTGCATAATTTGTGCTGATCGTGATAGGCTCATGGCTGTAAAATGAGGTTGTTTTGGATACCTTCTATCCTGTCACAGTGCTGCCCTTCCTCCCCCCTCCTCCCGCCCAGCGGCGGGCATCCACGATCGTCTTCTCCTAAATTTTAAAGAAAATTATTATTTACCCCCAGTAGGGATGGGTTATCATGCAATTTCAATTTTTTATTTCCTTTTTTATCTATTTTACGCTGCTGTTTGTCATTGCCATCAGCGTTCGTAAAAAGAATGCGACAACCGCCGACCTCCTCGTTGGCAACCGCTCGCTCAACTTCTGGGTCATTGCCCTTTCTGCACAAGCAAGCGACATGAGTAGCTGGCTTTTTATGGCCTTTCCTATGAGCATCTTCCTTGGCGGCATGCCCCAGATGTGGATTGCTGTTTCGCTCGTTGTGGGTATGTTTTGCACCTGGCAGTTTGTCTCTACAAGACTTCGCACCATCACGCAAAAACTCAACTGCTACACCCTCTCATCGCTCTTTGCCACTATCTATGGCGACCCGAAAGGCCTTATCCGCATTACCAGCGCTGCTATGCTCTTACTCTTTACCACCTACTACCTCTCAAGCGGGCTCATCTCCATTGGATTTCTCTTTGGCTCCATTTTCCAGATGGACTACTTCACAGGCATCCTCATCGCCACCTGCGTGATGATGGCCTACACCTTTATTGGCGGCTTTGTCAGCGTGGTCTGGGCAGATCTCTTCCAGGGCATTTTCCTTCTCGGCGCCATCATGGTCATCCCTATCATTGCCTTTTTCCACATCGACGGCATCATGGCGATCACCACACAAGCCCAAGCTTCAGATATACCCATGAACCTCTTTTCGCTCAGTAAAGATGCCGGCCTTGAAGATATCTTTTACCCGCTCTTTGGATGGGGTCTTGGCTATTTTGGCATGCCTCACATCATCGTCAAGTTCATGGGCATCAAAAATGCAAAAGATCTACCTAAGGCCAAATATGTGGGGATTGGCTGGCAAATCCTCGCACTCATTAGCGCCGCTGCCGTGGGCTTTATCGGCATTGCCTACTTTCAAAATGGCATCGCCAACCCTGAAATGGTCTTTGTCGAGATGAGTAAGCAGCTCCTCCACCCAATCTGGGCAGGACTTGTACTGTGCGGTCTTCTCGCAGCCACTATCTCCACCATGGATTCGCAAATCCTGGTCTGCGCGTCAGCTCTGGCAAATGATTTTTATAGATATTTTGTGCCATCTGCCACAAACAGGCAGGAGGTCGTGATGTTTCGAATCAGCGTGGTTCTTACATCGGTCATCGCCCTCTGCATTGCTCTTGGCCAAAACACCACCATTATGGAAACGGTCTATTACGCGTGGGCAGGTCTTGGCTGCTCCTTTGGTCCGCTCCTGCTTACAACCCTCTACTCAAAAAAAGCTACCTCTGCAGGTGCGATTGCTGGTATTCTCACCGGCGGTCTTACTGCTGCAATCTGGCCAAGCCTGAACAAGCTCCTTATTACTGCAGGATATATTGGGCCAATTCCTTCGATGATCATAGGGTTTCCTTTAAGCTTTCTGATGATCTTCGCTGTGAGCAGCAAAACAAAAGTTGAGGTTAAATCATGAAGAAGAGAGATATTCCAAATCTTGGCATTGGCATAGGCCTTCGAATCCCCCACTATGAGGCCATATTTAGCCAAAAGGCCGACATCGACTGGTTTGAGATCATCTCTGAAAACTTCATGGTCGATGGTGGAATGCCGCTCATGAATCTTGAGCGTATCTTAGAGCGCTACCCCGTGGTCATGCACGGGGTAACCTTGGCGATTGGCAGCTCCGATCCCCTCGATTTTGACTATCTCAAGAAACTAAAAGCCCTTGCAAAGAAGACCAAAACACCCTGGGTTTCAGACCATCTCTGCTGGGGAAGAGTGCCCGGCAGCCACTTTCACGATCTGCTGCCTTTAAACTACACCAAAGAGACGATCGACTATGTGGTAGAGCGCGCACGCATTGTCCAGGACTTTCTCGAGCTCCCCTTCGCTTTAGAAAATCTCTCCTCATACGTGACCTTCAATAGCGACGAGATGCCAGAATGGGAATTTTATTCCCAGATCGTTGAAAAAGCTGACATCTACATGATGCTCGATGTCAATAACATCTATGTCTCGAGCCGAAATCACGACTTTGATCCAATGGAGTATGTGAATAATATTCCGCTCGATCGCGTGCTCCAGATCCACCTGGCGGGGCACACCGACTGTGGAAACTACCTTCTCGACACACACGACAATTACGTCACTGATGAGGTGTGGAAGCTCTATGGCGAGGTCTACCCCAAAACAAGGGGCGTATCAACGCTCCTCGAGTGGGACGATAAGTTTATCAGCTTTGAAGCCACCTGCCAAGAGGCCAAAAAGGCAAAACAGTACCAAAAGAGCCTAGCTGTTAAATAATTTTTTCAACAGAAACGCGGACATCGTCTCTTGCTTTGCAAAATTCTATTCTTAGGGCTTCAGTCTTTCCTTTAAGCCTCGAAACGCATAACTGAAGGCTGGCTACTTTGTCAACCTGCCCCTCTATCTGAGCGTTATATTCAGCGGCCTTTCTAATAAATGGGATGCACCGCTGCAGCAGGTTAGTGATCGGCGTAGGCAAGAGAGTGGCACAGCTACTGAACGTGTTTAACTGAGATAATTTCTTGTATGCAAGTGATTCAGTCTCCAGCTCTCTGTCGATTTTTACATAGGTATTTTTTGATTCAATATAGGCCTTCCATGCTTTTTGAAGTGCCTCATCTATGATCAGCGGATGCCAGCGCGAGTTTTGGATAATGCTCCTGTGCGCTCTGTTTACACATGCAAGTCTCATGCAAGTCTCAAGAGGAAACCAGCGGCTGTTTATAAGTTCAATAGCAACGCCAGGACTTACTTGATCTAAAAACATATGGCGACACTCCTCAGTAAGATGACTTAGAAAAAATTATAGCATATTGTGGTTTTAATTTAACAGTGTCATATTCTCTTTGACAAAATAATTCCTATGCCGATACAATAAAATAAAGATGGTTTTATGCAGCATTAAACACTATATGGACGCTTATAAGCAGCATTATGAAGAAACATGGAGCCCACGTTATCCCTCTTCCGGTCGCTCGCGCGCTGAAAAAATTTGGCGCCGATATCCGCATTGCACGCCTCAAACGGGGCATAACTACTGCCATGATGGCAGAGCGCATTGGCATCCACAGATCTACCTATAGCAAGATGGAAAAGGGCGATCCACTAGTTGGACTAGGAGCCTATGCTGCAGCATTATTTGTGCTGGGCTTTGGCACTCCGCTTGGTGATTTAATAGACCAACGTGCAGATGATACAGGGCTTTTACTTGATTTAACGTCGCTTCCTCAGCGGATTCGGCCGAAGAAAAAACCTCAAAGCTTATGAATAGACGAATTACCATTTTTATCGGTGAAAGAGCGATCTCTGTCGGGACCCTATTTTTTAACGCCTCAGGCAATCGCGAATCAAGTGGCGTAGAGTATAGCAATGAATGGATTGATCTACCTGACAGCTTTGCAATAGATCCTAACCTTCCCCTTCGGCACGGCCGCCTCTTTCATACGAAGAAAGAGGGTGGATCTGTGTTCTTTGGTGCGATCGCCGATTCAGAGCCTGATGGCTGGGCTCGACAAGTAATCCTAAGGGCTCATGGAAAGCACCGCAAAGAGGAAAGAGAGCGCGGAGCAGCATATGATAGCCATCCCCTTTCTTCTCTCGATTATCTCTTATCAGTTGATGATTTTTCGCGGATTGGCGCTCTCAGATTTCAAGATGAAACGGGCATATTTCAGAGGCAAACTGAAAAGGGAAAACGGTCTGCTCCCCCACTTATTGAACTTAGCGCCCTCTTCTCAGCCACACGCGCTGTAGAAACAGATACTGAGACTGCGGCAGACTTAGACTATCTTCGAGGCCGAGGCACCTCTCTTGGAGGCATGCGCCCAAAATGCACCATCATGGACCAAGATGGATCATTATCCATTGGGAAGTTTCCAAGCGTGGGTGATCTCTATTCTGTAACTAAGGGAGAGGTACTGGCGTTGCATATTGCAGCTTCTGCTGGCATTCATGCCGCTCAGGCTCGACTTGTTGAAAGTGATGGCAGTACAGTAGCTCTCATCAAACGCTTCGACCGAGAATCTCATGGCCGGCGCATCCCTTATGTATCGGCTGCTACCATACTCGGAATTGAAGATACCCACGAGGTGCATTCATACAGAGAAATGGTTGATGCACTCAGGCGTTATAGCGCCGATTTTCAGTCAGATGCTGAAGAGCTATGGCGGCGCATAGCACTTACTATTTTGATTACGAATGTGGATGACCACCTGCGCAATCATGGTTTTTTACATGTTGAAAAAAATCTTTGGCGGCTTTCGCCCGCTTTCGACATTAATCCCTTCCCAAACAAACGGAGGACGTTAAAGACCTGGATTGCTGAGGATACAGGCGATGCTGCAAGCATCAAGGCATTGATGCAGCAAGCACACTATTTCGGTATTGACTCTCAGCGTGCCTGCGAGATTCTCTCTGCAGTAGAAACAGCGGTTAGCAATTGGCGTCATATTGGCAAAAGTCTTGGCATGACAACGCCTGAGCTGAATGCATTCGAGACAGCATTTGAGCATGAAGAGCGCCGAGTTGCAAAAGACCTTTGTAAATTTCAATAGTTATTTTTCCACCCCCTACCTTTAATTATACAGTTGCAGGTAATACACTCTTGTAGAAGAATAGATCTCTTGCAAACAGTGGAGGAGATCATGAGTTTACTTGTACATGAGGAAGTAAATCCAATTCTAAAGCAACTAGAGGCGCAGTTTATAAAAAAATGCGAAAAATATGAAATAGTAACATGTCCTGTTTGCCTTCAGCCCCCAAGCGATGTAACCCAGATTGTAGGCTGTGTTCATAAGTTTTGTTTGAAATGTATTGAGGACTGTGTGTCATCGAAAAAGCCCTGTCCGGTGTGCACTACAGGCAAAAGCTTTACAAAAGATGATTTCAGGCATGATTTTGATACTCAAAGGGTTATCGACAAGATATGGGCAATGCAAGCAAAGAAAGCAGGCTTAGAAAAGGAACCAAATCCCTACAGGCACGCTGAGAGACTCGGGGACAGCACTATCGCCCCCCGAAAAAGCCAGCCCTATACGCACGTAAGCTGTGGAAGGGAAGACTTTCGGAGCACTCGAAAATAGTATACATTTCTTTAATTGAGTGCACTTTTTCGTATGTGCCGAAGTTTATGCATTTTATGCTCCAGGAATATCTATAAATAGTTTTTTGATAGCTTTATCGCAAGCCAAAAATCGATAGCTTATGATAAGATCAGGTTGAATAACGAGGGTATAGATATGACAGAATTATTTGAATATGAAGTCGGCGGGAGAAAGTTTCTTCTCGACAAGGGTAAGGCGAAAGAAGCGTTTGAAGCCAAACGTGTTATATGCGGGCGCAACAGCCCTGAGTTTAACGTCATGCCGCTCAAATATAACTGGGCGTATGAAATTTATCGCGACATGGAGGCCAACCACTGGCTGCCGCAAGAAGTCCCCATGTACGATGATATCAGGCAATGGAATGATGATCGATTCCTTTCAGACCGCGAACGCAACATCATCCGCGTAGGTATCGGCTACTTCTGTTCAGCTGAGGGCATTGTTGGCGACTGCGCTCAGACCATCATCCGCGAAAACCTCACTGCTCCAGAGCTCAAACTGGCCGTTGGCCGCCATGTGCAAGAAGAAAACATCCACACCGAATCGCTTCTCTACATGATCTCCTCGCTTCGCATCAACCCACACGAAGTATCAGCCCTCTTTCTGTCAATGCCCTCTGTCATCAAAAAGAACCAGACCATCACCAAACACCTTCCCAAACTCAGACGCGAGCTCGACCTCACACAAACGGAAAACAAGCAGCTCTTTGCCAAAACCATTTTTGGCATTACCCAGATTATGGAAGGTACGCAGTTCTTTGGCCTCTTTCTACCCATCCTCCATCTGCAACGAGAGGGCAAAATGCCCGGCATGGGCCAGATGTTCCGATACACAATGCGAGATGAGTCCAACCACATCGAACTTGGTCGCAAGCTCTTTTTGGCGCTCCTCGAAGAAAATCCCGATATCCTCACACCTACTTTCAAACAGGAGCTGATCCAGTTCATGAGAGATGGCATTGAAAGCGAAGTCTCCTTTGTGGACGACCTCCTCCCTCAACCAATAGCTGGCCTCTCACCAGATGAGATCAAGCGCTTTGTCCGCTACAACGCCAACCGCCGCCTCATGGCCCTTGGCTGGGAGCCAATCGATGATGGCAAGGGTAAGTTTATTATGGACAACCCATTCCCATGGTCAGCAGAGGCCATCTACCTCAAGAAAAATGAAAACTTTTTTGAGACTACTGTTACAGAGTATGGCAAGTTGTCCAATCTGCAAGAGGTAAAAAGTGAAGAAGAGCTCTTTGAAGGGATTGAGGTATAATTATGACAGCTACTGTTACAGACATCCGCGTCTTTGTAGAGACGCCAAAGTCCCTTAAGCCTTCTATCGCTTGGGTAGAGCTCAAAAACAACCTTATTTATCCGGATGGCCTTCCAAAGATCGCCACCTCCAAGGGGCTTACTGAGTGCGACTCAGAAAAGCTTCTTATGGCTATTGGCTCTGCTATCTGCGATGACCGTCTGGCCCAGGGAGCTACTATTCCTGAAGAGGTATTTACTCCTGAGACCAAGTTTAAGGTTGTAAGCACCGTCAATCGCGTGCTTATAAAGCTGGCAAGGCTGAGAAAGCAGATCGTCAAGAGCGACGAAGTCCATGAAATCTGTGAAAACTGCCTCCTCGAAGAGGGCGAGACGCTCGCCGCCAAAGGCTATCTTCTCTACCGCACACAGAAGCAGCGCAGACACCAGGCCACAAAACACCTCGATGTTATCCGTCGCAACGGCACAAAGGTGTCGTGGAATGCTGAAAAAATTTTTAATGCTATCTACAAGGCCTTTCTTGCAGAACTTTTGGAGAGAGTGAGTGAGCCTCAAGAGCAAGACAGGCAAGAGGCTACAGAAAAGGCCTCAAAGGTTACGCAAGCGGTCGTCTACGAAATTACCAGCTCCGGACGCGACATCATCCACATCGAAGAGATCCAGGATGTCGTCACAAAGTATCTGGCAGAGATGGGCTTTCAGGCCATAGCAAAACGCTTTTCTTCCTATCGAACAGAGCGGGCGCTTCTTCGCAGACGCAAAGAGGCTCAAGCTCAAGCCGAAATCGTACTGCCGGAGCTTGTCACCTCCTCCTTGATGGCTCGCATCGATTTTGCCCTGATCGACCTCGACGTGTCGATGAACCGAGAAGCGCTTGCGCATAAGCTTGTCCATGGGATGAGCATCGGCCTCACCGAGCATGAAAAGATGAACACCGTTTTGATGA
>JAFEGS010000310.1 GCA_018239705.1 Verrucomicrobiota bacterium
CGTACCCAAACATCATTCTATGGCTACCTCCCACAGAAAAAAGCCCAGGAGATGCATTTAAGGCAGGCATCGATCTTCGGAGATGGGTGTTTGAGGGCATTCAACAAGCAAGGAATTAAGCTCGACAATTTCTTCAAAAACAATTAGTGTAGAACTGTTTTGGATATGAAGGGTCATCGCAATCAAGCTTTGATCCTCCCAAAACAGTTCGTTTTAGGCTCGGTTGAGCCGGTGTCAGAATATCATTGGTTTACGGATCATGGTAGCGTACATCACGACAGAACTTCGTACCGACATCTAGAGAGAAGAAGCATTGACTGCTTCGGTCTCCAAATCAAATACAAGGAATAGAAAAAGCTATAAGCTATTTCTAATCCTGGTGCTGTGGACGGACGTTGGTACACATTGCTTCGTCGTTGTTGGGGGGCTGGCGCCCCCGGCGGCCTCAACGTCAACAACAACAACTACAACAACGGCGTTGTTTTGCTGCGGAAATCCTGTTTTTGCCCCACTCGGTTTAAAGGCTTAGTGGGGAACGGACTTGATCCATCCCCCGATCATCTTCCCGATTTCCTGCAATAATGTCTGGATTGCAAGGTATTGCTGGTTGTCGATGGTACGAGTTTCTTTAGCCAACCTAATAAGCACTTTCAGCAAATCTAGCTTATTGCTGATGATATAGAGCGAACCGAGCCTCTCCTCCCCTTTTCGATGGCTTGTTTCGATGAGAGCTTCTAGCATATCCAGAGCTGTATTTTCGCACTTCTGCCACAGCGTATATCGTTCGGATTTGGGAATACGGTTATGGTAGCTGTGCAAAAGTTTGTAGAGCTCGTATATTTTGTGAAAAATCGGGATATCGAAAACCGGGCGTGATTGCATCATGAAAATAGCATATAATATTTTTGAATTAATGACTTCACTGGAGCATCTCTTTCAGTGTTGGGATCAGTTTAGACAAGGCAAGCGTAAAAAGAAAGATGTACAATATTTTGAGCGCCATTTAGAGGACAACATCTTTCAATTACACCACGACCTCATAACCTTCCAGTACCAGCATGAGCCTTATCACCATTTCTATGTTACTGATCCCAAACAACGCCATATCAGCAAAGCCACTGTACGAGATAGGCTCGTACACCACATGGTGTACGAAGTCTTGACCGAAATTTTTGATAAAAAATTTATTTTCCATTCCCTTTCGAGTCGTCTTGGAAAGGGAACTCATGTCGGAGTAGCTCAGCTTCACCAGATGATTAGAAAAGTCAGCGCCAATGGAATCCGACCCTGTTTTGCCCTCAAAATGGACATCAAACGCTTTTTTGACTCAATAGATCATCAGATTCTCAAAACGCTCCTACGACAAAAAATCCAGGATGAAAGGGCTCTACATATTATCGATGCCATCATAGACAGTTTTAGGGTAAACAATGGCTCGTTAGGTGAAGTAGGTATTCCGCTCGGCAATGTGACTTCACAGCTATTTGCTAATGTGTATCTACACGAGCTAGATGATTTCATCAAAAAAACGCTCCGTGAGCGTTTTTATCTGCGGTATTGTGATGACTTCATTATCCTTTCCAACAATGAACATCACCTATATGCCTTAATAGCAACGATCGGCGATTTTCTCTCATCACAGCTAAAACTTGAGCTTCACCCAAGAAAGGTGATTATCAGAAAATTGAGTCAAGGAATTGACTTTGTAGGCTATGTGCTTTTTTCACATCACATATTGCTGCGAGCACGAACTAAACAGCGCATGAAAAAACGTCTGAATGAAGCCTATGGAAGCTATCTGTTTGGCACAATAAATGCAGCTGGTATGGACCAAAAGCTACAATCCTATTTAGGGCTGTTGTCACACGCCAACCAACACACATTGTCCCAAGCACTAAAAAACGCCTATTGGGTGCGCAAGGAAAATGGGGAATTGGATTGTGACACCGATCTTATCCCCCAATAAACAAAAACCAACGCCAAGTGCCAATTGTCCAAGTGCCAATACCCTCAGAACTTCCGCAGCAAAACAACGCCGTGGCGGTAGTGGTAGTAGTGGTAGACGAAGAGGCCGCCGGGGGCGCCAGCCCCACCAATACCCAATCGGTAGTCCTTCTCACCCACGCCGAAATCATGTTTAACAGTCTCTTCGCATATCGTATAGGAACCTGGTCCATCAAGGTATTTTCCCGTCTCAACCACGTTAT
>JAFEGS010000311.1 GCA_018239705.1 Verrucomicrobiota bacterium
TAGACTGTTCTAAAGAAAATGCGCTGATGCTTTACAAGAGAGTTGTTTTTCAAAAAGTCTCGAAACGGCTCTCTTGCAGCAGCGGCAACATTAATAACGTACTCAGCAGAGGTGCCTGAAAGTAGCTCTTGTGGGATATTTTGTTTGGCCATTGCAGGCAAAGCGGCCTCATACATCTTTACGCCGGTGGGAAACATCACGTAGATGCTGAGAAGGAAGGCAACACCGTTGATAACTTGGTTTGGGGGCGCCTGCTGCACACCGAGAGCGCTTCGCAAAAGAGAGAGTACGACGACGATTTTTACGAAGGAGGTGAGGATCATTATCAAGAAAGGCATGAGCGACATAAGAACGATCGCAGCACCTTGTGTGATAAGTGAGGGCCTATCCAGAGCGGAGAAATTGGCAATTTGGCTTGGTGGAATTGGGGTTAAATTACCTGTTTCCTTTCCCTTTTGCGCTCCTTGAGCCTGAGACATTGTAGCCGGTGGATTGGCTTGCGAAGAGACGCTTACAGGCGCAGCTGTTAGTGGTATAGATGAAAGACTACTGAAGTAAAACAGAATGAGAAGTAAAGAGAGTAGTTTCGTATTCATCATGCACCTTTTCGTATAGTCTCAGAGAGCGATTCAAAAGCCGCTTCTAGATTTCTCCAGCGGTCTTGGAGTCTGGCATTGATAATACCTCCCTCAGTCTCAATAATACAACCCCCCTGTTCGATATCATCTCTATCACGAATGGAGAGCGACTCAAGACTTTCAAAAATATCTTTAATTTTTCCTTTTCCATGCTCGAGCGTTTCGAGGTCCTGGCGGCTGACGTAGATAACAATTCGCTTATGCTGAGCGACCGATTTCAGGGCACTTGCGACAATGTCCAAAATAGCTTGAGGTGAAAGTGCAAGTTCCGATGAGACAATTCTTTTCGCAGCTTTCAATGCAATAGGGATGACCATTTTTTGCATCTCCTCGCGGATTTTTGCAATTTCCTCTTCCATCTTAGCAAGCTGCGCTGTCCATTGCTTATACCCTTCAGCAAAGCCCTCTTGCTCTGCCTGGACCTTAAGCGTTTCGCACTCAGCAATGACCTCTTTTCGGTAGCGCTCTGCATCGGCTTTAATGGCCTCGAGCACCTCTTGGGCCGAGAGAATCTTGGCTATAGAGTCTGCAGGTACAACTTTCGAGTTTGGCGCCTGTTTAATGGTTGATCCGTAGATCATTGAAAAATATTTTTTATCACTCACTGCTTGCAGCCTTTATCGTCTTTAGAAATTGGATAATATGTAATACCTGTAGCTGTGCAAGTCGCGTTGCACTTGGTAGGGCCTCCGGTCGTATGTATTGCTGTAGAAACTTGGCTCTCTGCATATCAAGGCGATGAGTTATATACCAGAGAAAATCTTGATTATATCCCGAAAGAGCAACCCCCAGTTTCTGCAGTCCCTGTTTATGTAGCTGAGAGCTGAATTTTTTGCCATCTTTAAGAAGTTCGTGGATCTGCTTACTGGAACCTGGGAGCGTTTTTGCCTTTTGTCGCAAACAGATGCGAAGGTAGTTTTGCTGCTGTGAGGTAAGTAGCTGCAGCAGTGCCTGGAGCGTGCGTTTATCGACAATATGGCGCACTTCATCGACCAGATCGTGAATGGCAAGCAGGTCGATGATCTCCAAAAGTTCTGCTCTGGTCATCTCCAGGAGGCAAGAGAGTTCTACCTCCGGTAAAAGCTCCTTTGGTGTGATCTCTTCGTCTTGATTCTGACTGTGAAGAAATCCCAGTAAAAACTCCCGCACAGGTTCCGTGTAGGTGACTTGTTGCGTATCGGTAGGGCTGCTTTCCATTTTTGATCGCAAATGGTTGACTATCTCTTCCGGAAAAATGTTCAAGTAGACGCTTTGGAGGCTAGCCGGCAGCTGGAAAAAGAGCACTTCCATCCAGGAACAGTCGCTGCCTTGTACCCATTTATCCGGCTGAAACAGTACTGCCAGAGGATTTTTATGAGGGTATTGGACAGTGGCTGATCTGTCATACTCTTCCTTTGGCAAAAGCGTTGATAGTGCATCAAGCTTACCCGAAAAGTAGGTATTGATCAGCAGCCGAAAAAAGACCAAGCCGGAGTTTGTGAGCATAGGTTATGTATTTTCCACGTTTTCTTGTACTTTAGGCCCCTTTGGCGGCTCTTTTGGCTTTGTATCTGTCTTTGC
>JAFEGS010000312.1 GCA_018239705.1 Verrucomicrobiota bacterium
GGCGAGCCAAATCCAAACCCCGAAGAGATTGAAGATAGTATTTGGGTTTCGACGGAGCAGCTCCTCGCTGACATGAAGGCACATAAAGAGCGCTATACCTATTGGTTTACTGTAGCCATGGAAAGAGTAGTACAATCTTTATAAAACATTAACACAGTTGTCTTATATCTCATAACAGTCCATAATTATGGCCTTATTATGAGGAGTATAAATTCTATGTTACCTGCAGTTGTAGGCTGTTTTCAACAGCGACTGGAAGAGGCCTGCTCAAACAGTATTTTGGGAGCACGGTCGAGCCTGCCTAAGGATCTCAAGCCATCATACGTACAAAAAGAGGCTGAGCAGTGCACCACTCAAGTAATAGAAAGTACTACACTGGAAAAGAGTAAGAAGGCAGATTTACTAAAGAATCTGGTAAAAGGCCTCCAAGCCTATACCGGCTGGATGAAAAAGAATAAGGCTGTTTTAGAAGAGAAAGTGGTCTCATACGATGCAATCGAGCAAGAGATAGATACAGCATCAAAAAAAATACAACAGCAGGTAAAAAAGCTGCTGGAAGTGCAGACAAAGCCACCTCAAACAAGCGCCCCTGACCAGTTCAAAAAAATCTACAACCCAAAACGGCTTGAGTTCGGTCCTGCAATTGACTTGTCATTCCAAACATGTTTTCCCTGTTTTGGTAGTAACTCACCGCTAGATCAAATGCTATCTAGCTGCCTCTCTTCATCTGGCTTTACAAACACCTCCGATGCGACGGCTATTTTAAAGCAAGTCGTAGAGGAGCTAAAGCAAGACGATATCATAGCGTTTGTACTGGATAGCTGGCACAAAACCAAAGGTGGGTCGAAGGAGCTCATTCCCTATCTAAAAAAAGAGTTAGACAGGGGAACCTGTTTTGGACAGGTGATGGCCTTCATTACCCAAATCAAGATACAAACCAGACAAGAGAGTGTTCAAGCCATATATGGCCGTGTAACCATCAAAGATATTATGAGATACCACATCCTACACCATCTCTCTGTATTCACAAATAATCAAGAATCGACCAACTGCAAAAACCTGCTTGCACTGCATACTTCCAAAATCAAGGCACTGTTTCCTATCGATTTAGATCAGTCACCTATCTCACTTGGATCGCAAGATAAGAAACGGCTCGAACAAGAACTAGACGCGCTCCTACCGAAAAATGCAGATAAACGAATAGCTCTCTATTGTAGGTTTAGTGCTGATCTTTCGCAACCGGGACATGGAACTCTTGTGTACTTCAATCAAAAGAATAATACCTATTTTTACTACGATTCATACTCAAATATATCTGGAGGACTGTTTACAGCCAATTCAAAGAGCGCTCTTATCAATGGCGCTGTAAACAAATTAATGGAAACTGCAAAAGATGCAAAGTTCACAACTATTACCCTACAAAAAAATGAGCTCTAAAACCAATTGATTTTTATTAACTCGCTCAGGTATAAATGTTTTCTTAAATAAAAAGGGGGCCATTATGGGAGTACTAGTTGGAAGAAAAGCACCGCAATTTCGCACAAAAGCAGCGGTAAGGAATACCATTGTCGATGATTTCAGCCTCGAGCAGTTTCATGGAAAAAAGGTCCTCTTCTTTTTCTACCCGCTCGATTTTACCTTCGTTTGCCCAACAGAGCTACACGCTTTCCAAGAAGCACTCGATGAATTTGCACAGAGAAACTGCGTTGTGGTGGGCTGTTCCGTCGATAGCGCCCATGCACACCTTGCATGGCTTAACATGCCAAAGGCGAAGGGCGGCATTCAAGGCATCACCTACCCGATCGTCTCTGACCTCAACAAAACGATTTCGAGAGACTACGATGTACTCGTCCCAAACAATGAGGGGATTGCCTTTAGGGCCCTCTTCTTGATCGACCAGGATGGCGTTGTCTTCCACCAGCTAGTCAATGCTTTGCCTCTTGGCCGCTCGGTAGAAGAGGCTCTGCGCGTCCTCGATGCACAGATTTTTTATGAGCAAAATGGCCAGGTCTGCCCTGCAAACTGGGGTAACGGAAAGAAGGGGATGAACCCCACTTCAGTTGGCCTGCAAGAGTATGTAGCCGCTTCGGTCTAACTTAAGTTTAAGTACACTTAAAGAAAATGACGAAAATGTTGGAGTGTACTTAAACTTTTATCCTCTCTCTGTGTTCTCTGTGGGCTCTGTGGTAGTTA
>JAFEGS010000313.1 GCA_018239705.1 Verrucomicrobiota bacterium
CTATCATCCGTGGAAGCTCTTTATTCCTGCCTCCGTAATTACCCTATGCATCTTTGCCTTTAACCTCCTTGGTGATGGTATACGCGATCTACTCGATCCGCAGGCTAGTGAGCATCTGAGGACAGCGCATGAATAGAGAGCATGAGCCCATCCTCGAGGTAAAAGACCTTACTGTCTCCTTTCAAGATGGCAGCAATACAGTCGATATCGTCCACAAGGTCTCATTTACCCTCTATTCACACGAGACACTTGCCCTCGTGGGAGAGTCCGGCTGCGGCAAGAGCCTGACTGCTCAGGCCATTATCGGCCTCTTTTCTTCCAATAGCGTCTCAATCAGTGGCGGAGAGATCATCTTCTGCGGCGAAAATATCCGCCAAAAACCGCACCAGATGCAGAAAATTCGCGGCCTGCAGCTCTCTTTTATCCAGCAAAACCCGCTCAATAGCCTCAACCCAACCCTGACAATCGGCACACAGCTCTTTGAAAGCATAAAAATGGCCCACATTACCACTAAAGAGCAAAAAAAAGCTGCCTGTCTCGAAATGCTCAAGCTTGTAGGCATCTCTGACGGCGAAAAACGGCTCAGTGCGTACCCTCATGAATTGAGCGGGGGCATGAGGCAGAGAGTGCTCATTGCCATGGCCTTGATCAACCGACCCAAGCTGCTTATTGCTGATGAGCCAACAACAGCGCTCGATGTTACTATCCAGGCACAGATTCTCGATCTTCTCGCAGAGCTGCAAGGAAAAACGGGAACGAGCATTCTCTTTATTACCCATGACATGGGCGCCGTAGCACATATTGCAAACCGTGTAGCCGTTATGTATGGAGGGAAAATCGTTGAAACAGGAAGCGCAAACGAGATTTTTTACACCCCGCAGCACCCCTATACACAGATGCTTCTCACCTGCCTTCCTCGATTAGATATAGCTCGAAAGACACCAAAACCTATCTCAGGAGCCCCACCCCTGCCGGGCCAGTTTAAAACGATGTGCCCCTTCTTGCCGCGCTGTCCCTATGCTATGAAAATCTGCGCCCAAGAATCTCCTGGACTTTTTGGACAGGAGCACCAATCTCGCTGCTGGAGGGCGCTATCTCATGAAAAGTGACGTTTTAGATGAAATTGCTCACATCCTGCAAGAAGAAGCTATAACGCCTCCGCTCTTCGAGCTGCAAAATGTCAGTGTCGATTATAAACTGAGTACAACAGCATTTCGCGCACTCCACAATGTCTCGCTTCAGGGCTATCCACGTGAGACGCTCGGCATCGTGGGCGAAAGCGGCTGCGGAAAGTCGACTCTTGCCAAAACACTCCTTTGCCTGCAGCCTCCCACGCAAGGAAAGGTCCTCTTTCGCGGGCAGGACCTGCACCAGCTCAAAGCAAACAGCTTGCGGCAAAAAAGAAAAGAGATGCAGATGATCTTCCAAGATCCGGACGCCTCTCTCAACCCACGCATGACTGTATATGAGCATATTGTAGAGCCGCTTATGATCCATGGGCTCTTTGATAAGCCCCAAGTGTTGAAGCTCTTAGACATGGTACAGCTGCCGGCTCAGGTGCAAGACAAATACCCCTACCAGCTCAGCGGCGGCCAAAAGCAGCGCGTCAGCATTGCAAGAGCCCTCAGCGTGATGCCAAAGCTTATCGTCTGTGATGAGCCTCTCTCTGCTCTTGACGTATCTGTCAGCACGCAGATTATCCAGCTGCTCCAAGAGCTTCAGGCAGAAAATAATTTAGCCTACCTTTTTATCACTCACGACCTTGCCTCTCTTCGCCTGCTTGCCCATCGCATTGCCGTGTTCTACCTAGGCAATCTTGTCGAAGAGGCCCCTACAGAGATGCTCTACCGAACACCGCTTCATCCCTATACGCAAGGGCTGATGAGCGCTGTCGCCATACCCGATCCTGAAAAGGAGAGACGTCGATCAAGAGTAGTCATTACGGGGGAGATACCCTCTGTCCTTGCCCCTCCAACGGGATGTCCCTTCCATACACGCTGTCCAATGGCGAGAGAAGAGTGTAGACGCATAAAACCGCAGCTACTAGAGATCAAGCCAAAACATTATGTGGCGTGCCATCTCTATAAGAACTAGTTATTTCAGTAGCTTTTCTCTGCTAAAGTACATTTTACTCTTGATTGAAATAAAAAATATTATTACCATTGAGTCATACCTTGATGAATAAA
>JAFEGS010000314.1 GCA_018239705.1 Verrucomicrobiota bacterium
GGCCCATTGTAATTAACTTTACTATATTCTACGTCTTTATCTTCATTAAAAACATGAATTGCTGTGTAAACTAAAACAGCCAGCCCAATCCCATATTGCAAAATATTCCAAATAGTAATGTTTTTCATTTCTCTTCCCATTTATTATCTATTTCATCAAGCGCTTCTTTTTCAAGTATTTGGTTTGCCTCTTTGAAGGTCTCTTTAGCTAGTTTCGTATCTTCCACTTCAACGTAAAACATACCATTTGACAATCGTCCTTTAGAAGTAGGATTATCACCTGCCTGTGGGTATATGTTTATAAAAATGGTGATTTCTCTTACTGGAAATGGATATTCGACTAAATAGGGTCTAATTTCTTTGGAGGAGTCCAGTGCATGTAAAAATCGATTAGCTGTTCCAATAACTATTTTTCGTATTTCTCTGATTGAGAGAGACTTCTCTGTCTTCAAGTGGAGGGATAGGCGTTCTACTCCAAGAAGAGACCCTCCCCCAGTAGCTGTTACGTAAATACCCGGGTAACTGTTCAGGGTTTCTCTGATCACTTCATTTTCAATTCTAGCACATTCACTCCAGCCGTCAGGATGGTTCCTATCAGTGGGAGAGCAGAGATAGTACATAGAAAGTGAAAGAAGCAGACAAGTAATTAGAAATTTCATTGATTTTCTCTCTTTTCTATGATCTTGTTAATTGCATCAGAAAGTTCAGATTTATATGAAGGACTCTGAAAGTCGTGGTCAAAACTGTGAGCATCAGGATGTGAACTACAGAAGATAAGATTGTATCTTTTCGCATATTCCGGATCTTTTTTTGATTTCCACAATTCTCTATCAGTATAAGGGACGAGATCTCTCCACGGGCTTTCATTCACAATATTCGTAACATCTTTGCATAAATTCTTATCAATTATACGACCTGGACAAACTCCTACACATGTTACTTGATTTGTTATTTTTGGGTCTGCTGCTGCCAGTCCGTTGGATGTGTTTATTCCTCCCTCACTAAAAGCAGCAATCACAACATCATGGTCAGGGCCTTTTTCATTTATGACTGCCTCAGCAAATTCCATTAGTAGGTCGCTCACTTCAGTTGAGTTGCCATCAGCTCTTCTAATTCCCGCTCTGAGTGCCTCTCCTGGAAGGGGTCCACCACTAGTCGGATTATAAACCAGAGTCACGTCACAACCACCAAGACAGTCTGAAAGGTATTCGGCATGTGCTAAGGCCATTTCAGGTGAAGTGCAAATGCCATTCGTGAAGATTATAGTAGCATTCTTCAACTTTGGTATGTTAAGAGATTGTACAAATGGCCTATATCTGGCCATATTGGCTCGCTGTTGCTTAGCTTCGAAGTGAGCGGCAGCTTCTCTCATGCCAAACAATCCATAAAGATCAAAGCTCATCATCGGATTATTCAGAACATAGGCATAGAGATTGGGGCCAGCTTTAAGGCCCAGAGGATCATGTGTGAGCCATTTGCCTATTGTGGGGTCGTAGTATCTTCTCCCAAAGTAGACCAAACCAGTTTCTGGGTCGACGCGTTTACTGGAGAACCTCCAGGGGTTGCCGGAGTCGATAGGGGAGAAGATCTCTTCGTTGCCATAGGCATCGTAGCGGTAGCTTTCGACGACGTCGCCATCTGGCGAGAGAAGCGCTACGACATTGCCGCGATGGTCGTGGATTGGGACATGAAGGAAGTTCTCCAGCTCGATGGCAACTGCAGCGCCGATCTCGGCCCCGAGGCCTTCACCTAGCACTCGCAGCTGGACGATACGGCCTTCAGCATCGACGCAGCCTATTTCATTTTGCCCGGTATAGATGTAGCGCTCAGAGTGTTCAAGCTTCCAATCGCTAGCTTCAAGTGTGTACTGCTTCTTTTCGATACGACGGTCGAAGGCGTCGTAGCTATAGGTTGTTTTTTGAGAGGGGGAGGAGACTTCGATGAGGCGGTCAAGGCCGTCGTACTGGTAGTGCGTGTCTCCTGTCGCGGTGCGATTGCCACGCGCATCGTAGCTGTACTGCTGTTTACCGTCATGGAGGACGGAGTGGAGGGCGTTGACCTGGTACCTGCTGTTGTTATGGGCTGTGCGGTTGTGCAGGGAGTCGTAGGCATAGGTGTGGGAGACATGGCCCGACTCTTCAAGGAGCTGGTAGTTGCCGTTGTAGTGGTAGGAGTTGAGGTG
>JAFEGS010000315.1 GCA_018239705.1 Verrucomicrobiota bacterium
ACTTTGTCTCGCTGCAAGGGGAGCTCTTCTTTACCCTGCTGCACTGGGGAAAGCCTTGGGTTGTGAGCGCACAAGAGCTTGCCGCCTCGGCGAACAACCTCTCACTTGATCGTGAGCCAGAAACCTTCTATAGGGTCAACAACGCCTGGCGGTCTGCTAATGACCGCAGCGACACAGGCGACCTCAAACGAATCATCGATGACAAGAGCTACGACGAAGTGGTCAGAGGCGTCAAGTCGGGCGACACCTTCCGCAACAAGCTTGTGGTGGTCTGTTGACATTTTCGAGGCAATAGAGTATATTCCTCTTTAGGAAAAACAGGAAAGTAATGCTTCAAGCACAGCACGAAAGCTCATTTTTGTTTCCCGTAGGCGTGAGCGATTTTCGAAAACTCATCACGGGAAATTTTATCTATGTTGATAAAACACTCGGCATTAAACATGTGCTTCAGGAAAGCGAAATTTCGATCATTTGTCGCCCACGCCGCTTTGGAAAGACGCTATTCATGTCAATGCTCCAGCATTTTTTTGCAGATGCAGTTGACGCAATCCCAACAAAAACACTATTTCATAACTCACTCCTCGCTCGCCAAGAACCAAAAATAGTAGAGCAGCACCAAGGAAAGTACTGTGTTATATTTCTTACTTTTAAGGATCTTAAATCTACAAACTTTGATAGTGCATATCAAGGGATAAAACAGCTTTTGTGGCAGCTCTATGAAGAACATATTGCAGTACTAGACTCGCACTTGTTATCAGAGACTGAAAAGGAACAGTTTCGTCGGATTTTAACAAAGACTCAAGATTTTGAAGAAACTCGCACTGCATTAAAAGATCTCTCACATTTCATCTTTAAGGCATATCAAAAACGTGTAGTAGTATTGATCGACGAGTATGACACTCCAATACTCTCAGGGTATTTGGAAAACTACTATAAAGATATTATCAGATTCATGAAAGGGTTTTTGGGAGCTGGTTTAAAAGATAATCCTTATGTAATAAAAACGGTGCTTACAGGAATTATTCGCGTTGCAAAAGAGAACCTCTTTTCTGATTTGAACAATGCGGAGGTGTATTCTGTATTAAGAGATTCTTATAGCGATGACTTTGGCTTTACTGAATCGGAAGTAAATCAACTTCTCCAAAAAACAGATCTTTCTCATCAAGCGGAAGACATTAAAAAATGGTACAATGGATACAAGATCGGTACGCAAACCATCTATAATCCTTGGTCAATCATCAGTTGTCTCAAACATAAAGGTAAGTTTGAGCCATACTGGGTGAATACAAGCGCAAATGAGCTCATTAGAAAAATTCTTGCAGAGGCCTCTGCTGAGGCAAAAATACAACTTGAAACGCTGATGCAAGGGGGCGAAATTATTTGTCCTGTAGATGAGCATATCACCTTTGAAGACTTGTCTGAAGATGATACGGCATTATGGAGCCTGCTTCTCTTTAGTGGGTATCTCACAGCTCAAAATGTGCAGCTAGATGCGCTAAGTTACTATCAATGCGATCTTAGCATCCCCAACCAAGAAGTGCTTTCTTTATACCGAAAACAGCTTGTGAGTAGTTTGAGAGATCGAATCGGTGTAAAAAGATATGACGCTTTTATCAACCATTTGCTAACCGGCAATCTAGAAGCTTTTCAGGAGCTTCTTAATCACATTCTGCTGCAGACGATAAGCTACTTTGATACTCAAGGCAATCAACCTGAACGCTTTTATCACGGATTTATTCTCGGGCTTATTGCCACGCTCCACGACTCTTACCACATATACTCTAACCGAGAAAGTGGCTTAGGTCGCTACGATATTGCGCTTATTCCCCTGGATGCAAGTCGATTAGGCCTTGTTCTCGAATTCAAAACGATTGCTGACCCAAAGGATCTTGAAACAGGAGCAAAAGAGGCGCTTAAGCAAACTAAGACAAAACTCTACGCAACAGAACTTCTCTCTGCAGGGATCAAAAAGGTGTTACAAATAGGGATGGCCTTCTGTGGAAAAAAAGTTGCGATTGCTTCTCAGCAAGTAGAAAAGTCTCTGTAATTCATCTTTTTGAAAATCAATTGTTATAAATTCATAGATTTAGTATAACTTTGTTTATGAATTTTGATTTTCTCTATTATTATGCGCGGGATGACGCCTTGGACTGGGGGCTTAGCGCTCCGGGAGAGTTT
>JAFEGS010000316.1 GCA_018239705.1 Verrucomicrobiota bacterium
AAATTCATTAAAGAGAAGTCCTTCGCTCTCAAAACACATCTGCTTAATATTTTCTTCTGCACTTCTATGCGGTTGAATCTCTTCTAAGTAACGAGGGACTCCTCCAGTCACTGCCAGGACTTTAAATTTCTCGTAGGGAGATATGTGCTCTTTTCGTTGCCAGAAGAGATTACAGACATGAAGTGGGAGTTCTCGAAGAGTAAGTCGATAGGAAATTCTTCCAACAAATCCTGTACTTGCGAGGATATTTTCTTCGATCCATGTTGACTGTGATCCAGAAAGGATCATGATAAGATGGGGATTATTTGTAAAATGCTCATCCCAAGCTGTTTTTAGCTGTCCCAAGAACGTTACATCTTTGGCGCCCATCCAGCTAATCTCATCTAAAACAACGAGAACTCTGTCCCCCTTACAACTATTCGCTACATCACGAAATAAATCCCCCCAATCGTTTCCAGGAAGTCTTGGAATTCCGAGCTCTTCCATTTTTCGGATGAATTCCTTGCGTTGCTTTTCTGGTCCTACCCCATGTGTAGGTGGAAGACCTGTGAATACAAGGCTCTTTTCAAAAAACCTGCCAAACTCTCTAGCCAGTCGGCTTTTGCCAATCCGACGTCTTCCTTTGATAACGACAAGACTTGCGTTTTTCTTTTTTTGAAGCTCTCTCAGAGCGCTCAGCTCTTTTTCTCTCCCGAAGAAGGGGATAGGTGTATCTTCAGTCATAATGTACCCTTTAAGAATTATTCTATCAAAAATCTCCCACCAAATCAAGATAATCCTAATTTAGTGGGAGATTTTTTGCATCAAAAATCTCCCACCAAATCAAGATAATCCTAATTTGGTGGGAGATTTTTTCTGAAGCTAGTGAGATCCGAGTAGCTCATCTGCAATCTCGATTGCAGCTTGAGTGTGAGGGTGGGATGAGGGGATATTGCCAAAGAGGGCAGTCTCTTCCTCAATCTGCTCGACGAGATACTCTTCAAACATCTCAAGTGAGATATCATCGGGAAAATTGTGTAGTTCATCTGCAAAGACGAGCGCCTGCCTGAAAAGCGATGTGAGCATGGCTTTTTCGAACTGGGTAAGCTGTGGAGGAGAAAAGCCGAGATGCTCTGAGAGCTGGAGGAGATAGAGCGATGTCACAGGATTTCCAAGTGCTCTTCCAAGGGCAGACTGGTAGCGCGTTTTGGGTTCAGCCTCGAGAGAGAGATGGCTACACATCTCTTCTATTTGCGTCTCCAGGATCAATCTCGATGCTGCCAGGACCTTTTCAGGGTCCTGAGTGGGGATATCAAGAAACTCATGACGAAAGTAGGCAATTGGCTTTGCAAAGACACACTCGCTCATCTGTGCATGGGCGCAGCTTAGCTGTTCAAACGCATGCGGCTCCTGCTCCAAATATTCAAAATAAGAGTTTATTTCTTCCGATTCTTCTGTTTGACAGAGTGCCTGTATATAGGTTTTGAGCAGCGCTTGCAGTGACGACTTTTCCTTGAAAAGGGTGTAGCGCATCTGGAGGAGCTGTTTTGCCTTCTTATGGATCCGCTCTTTTGGACTTAGGAGCTTTTCTGCAATCTCATGCTTTACTTGAAGAAGCGCAGAGAGCTTGGGGAAGAGGTGGAGTTTATGCGGATGGGGAAAGAGGCACTCGTGAAAGGCCATGCCGATGTACTGCAGCGGGTGTGGAAAGCCAGACTGGTGGATGGTTTTTGTGAGATGGAAGCTCTCTTTTATAGGCATACTGATATCAGAAAAGGCGCTATCTCGTCGAAACAGTCCTTTAATTTCAAAATCCTCTCCAGGAAAGCTGGAAATGACCTGATGGAGCTGTATAAAGGCTCCATGTGCAGTCTCGATAGGGGTGGTTTCAAGACTTGTGCGATGGATGAGGCTGATTGCCTCTTCGAGCCCTACGGTGTCGATGACCCCCTGCTGCTGGAGAAGTACTAGGGCTTTGAGGTGGAAGGCGTCGATTTCCTGTTTTTTTGGCTTTATTTGACCGAGCTCAGACAGATGCTGTACAGACTGCAGGATATCAACTACTCTCTTTGCAGTAGCGATCTCACGGCTGTTTGTAATCTTATGAGTGAGCATCATGCGCGCGTAGAGTCCTGTAGAAGTAGTGATTTTTCTTTTTCTGTAAGAGGGCGCCATCTGCCGGGCTCTAAGCT
>JAFEGS010000317.1 GCA_018239705.1 Verrucomicrobiota bacterium
ATTCGTTCTGTAAGTCTTTTGCCAGCTTTTCAATTACTCTGGTGCCCCATCCAGAAATTTTTTGCTTCTCTGAGATTGTTTTTCCAATATCCCAGTAGAGTCGAATCATCTCTTTGTTAACGCTGAGAGAGGCTTTCAGTTGTGCTTCACGTACTTGCTTTTTGAGCTTTTCTAATGTGATGACGTATTCGTTTTCTGGACTGTCTTGTGTGTGCCTAGCAGAGATTGTCTTTGTCTTTGTTGGCATGAGTTATTGCTTTTGTTTTTGCATTTTCTGATCGACCTGTAACAGTTCCCATGTTAAAGAAGCCCATTGTGAGGCAGGAATTCATTTATTGTGAAGCTCTTCTTTGGTCATGGTGTGCTAAAGACCTGAGAATTATATCCAGAACATCATCGAGGCTCTTGCCAACATCTTCAGTTAAAAATCGCAGTACAGTATAACCGTTCTGTTGTAGAAGCATGTCTTTACGCCGATCTCGTCGATAGGCATCAGCACTACCAAGGTGTTGTGGTCCATCGAGTTCAATAGCAATTCGTGTATTGGCAGAAAGCAAATCTACTTCCATGCGTCCCCACCCATCAAAAGGGATAGAGAGCTCGACGTTTAGGCGAAAGAGACCTTTAGTTTGAGCAAGGGTCTCTAGGCGGCGAAAGAGAAAGGCTTCAGTCGCACTGCGTGCGCGACGTTCGCCTTCATCATCTGGGGAGAATTTTGTGGCTACGTTAACGAAAAGAGATGCAAGATATCCATCTACGCCATCGAGCACGAGGCGTCGCACACTCGCAGCGTAGTCGGCTTTCCAAGCAGGATCTGAGGGGAGAGGAACCTCGGCTGGCCATCCTGGGATGGCACTTGCGGGAAGGAGGATTTGATAGCCTAGGGATTCATAACCTTTACAACGCCTATTGAACATGCGTGCGAGCATAGGAACGTTGAGGTCGGCATAGTCATAGACTTGCACTTCCTGTTTTAAGCTGTGTAGGCGATGCAGTCTACCAACATACTGTGCGATGGTGCCGCGCCATGAGATTGGCAGGGTAAGAAAGAGTGTGTCCAGACGGGCATCATCAAATCCTTCGCCAATGAATTTACCCGTTGCAAGAAGTACTCGGCTTTCTGTTTCAGGAAGAGAAGTAAGGCGGTTCATGGCTCCTGTAAGTTCCTTAGCTCTCATGCCTCCTCGAAGCATGATGAGGTTAGGAATATGAGGTGAAAGTTCGTTTGCGAGATTGTCCAAATGCTCATTTCGTTCTGTCAGCACTACGGGGAATCGGCCCTGGTGTACTGCTTGGATGATTTCTTCGCAGATGAGCGAGTTGCGCCGCGTGTCTTTGATAAGCTCATCGTATAATTCATTAAACTGAAGTCGTAAGTCAAGAGGTGCAGCTCTAAGTGGTACAAATGCTGTTGGACGAACAAAGACTCTATGTGTAAATGGCCGTAGGGCTGCTTGCTCCTTGGCATTTACTCGATAGCGTACAGGGCCACATTGCATCCAGATAATAGGGTGATGGCCATCTTTGCGTGCGACGGTGGCAGATAGACCAGTCACAAATCTAGCATTTGCCTTACGGGCGACCTGCTCAAAGCTGAATGCAGATAGATGATGGCATTCATCGACTATGATATGCCCATACTGACTCACCAGATCGTCTACTTCGCCTTTTTTAACCAGACTTTGAATGAGCGCGACGTCTACTAATCCTGTAGGCTTTTTTCGCCCTCCTCCAATTTTACCGATGGCGTTTGAAGGTAAGTCAAGAAAAGATTTTAATCTTGCCACCCACTGATCTTGTAGTTGTCTTCTATGAACTAGAATAAGTGTGCTCACTTTTCTTTTGGCTATGAGCCATGAGGCGACAACAGTCTTTCCGAAGGCGGTTGTTGCTGATAACACCCCAATATCGTCCGAGAGTATTGCAACAGCTGCTGCTTTTTGTTCTACACGCAGCTCGCCTTGAAAAATCGCTGTAAGTGGAACTCCACAATGACGCTCATCTTTGATTTTATGCTTTATTTTAAGTTCGGAAAGCAATTTGAGAAGGTCTTCAAGGCATCCTCGAGGCAGGCTAATGTGATTTGGATGCTCTTCGGAACAAGCAATGATTCGGGGAATGTTTCGAACAGGCAGGCGCATTGCTTGCGCTCTATAAAATTCCGGGTTT
>JAFEGS010000318.1 GCA_018239705.1 Verrucomicrobiota bacterium
TGCGCAGCATTACCACTCACCTCCCAGGCTTTTATAGACAGCAATAAGGTCACTCATCAGTGCCTGTTTGCTGCTTGTAAGCGTGAGGAGGTCTTTGAGCCATACCTCTTTGAGCTGGTTTACCTGTGAAAAATCGACAAGCCCTGCTTTAAACAGTGCCAAGGTAAGTTCATAATTTTTTTTGTCAGCGGCAGCAGAAGTTGCATAGCTCTTCTCTCGCTCTTCTTCATCAAAATAGGTAGCAAGTGACGTTTCCACCTCTTGAAGAGCTGAAATGACGATTTTTTCGTAATTGAGGCAGGCAATATGCTGCGCAGCCACTTGTGCATCAATTCCGGCAAGCCGCTTGCCAAAGTCAAAAATGGGCATGGTAAGCAGAGCGCCATAGCCCCAAATACGAGCCGATTTTTTAAATAATTTATGAAATTTATCAGAAGACCAACCAACGTTTGCCCCCTGCAAAGGGTTTGCAGCAAATGAGCTACTCGATCCTGTCAGGCTGATACTGGGATAGAGCTGCGCAACCGCAACACCCACCTGTTCGGTAGCTGCGGCAAGCTGCCTCTCTGCTGCTCGTATATCATGCCTGCGCTTCAAAAGATCTGCAGGCACTCCTGCCGGTACCTTTCCGTGGGCCTGTGGAAGCGGACGCTTTTCTAAAAACTGATCCACAAACTGCTCAGGCTCTCTGCCCAGCAGCACTGCAAGCGAGTAGATAGAGGATTTGAGCTGCGTCTGATACGACTGCAAGGTAGCCTTATCAACCTCTAATGCCGAACGGGCAGATTCCACCTCCTGTTCGTTGGTGAGGCCGGAAGTGAACCGATCGTATGAGAGGGATAAGAGCTCATTATCGGCATTGACAATCTGCGTAGCTACTGCCAGCTGCTCCTGCGCTGCACAGACAAGTGAGTAGGTATTTGCCACTTCACTGAGGACGGTAATCTTTACATCGCGCGACGTCTCAACCGCCCCTTCCCATGTATCGTAGGCAGCAGTTGCCGTGCGTCGCAGCTTCCCAAACAGATCGAGCTCCCACACACAGTCAAAACCTATCTGAAAGAAGTCTTGAATAGGAGAGACAGCTGCTGCCGTTGTCGAAGTGCTGGTGGTAGTTGTGGTAGTACTAGGAGATGTATTTGGCGCTGCAAAGCCTGTTTTTGTAGCTGTGGTTGTGGTTGTGTTCGTGGGAGGTGCGGCCGAAGTAAATGCCTTACTCGTTCGAAAGCGCGATCCTTGCATATCAAAATCAATTTCAGGCAAAATGGCTGCAAACTGCACGTCATAGGTAGCTCTTGCTTGAATGACCTGCTCGAGGGCTATTTTATAATCAAAGTTGCCGGCTACTGCCTCTTCTAAGAGGCTATTTAAAAAGGGATCGTCAAACCTCTTCCACCATTGAACGAGATCTTCGTCTTGAGGAACAAAGGTCTTTTCCGGGACATCTTCTGAGAACTCAAGCGCCACTTTAGAGACGGGCGGTTCATAATCTGGCCCAACCCTGCAGCCACTACCCAGTAAACAGAGACTCACACACCAGAAGACGTGTCTCATTGTGAAGCCTTTTGCGTTGATTCAATAAATATATCGAGCACCTGACCGGGATAGACAGGAAGACTCCCCTTTTCAAAGTTATAGAGGACCTGCAGCACACGCGTATCTACCCTTTCGGTAGTCTCTCCGGTAAATGAGCTTTTGGGTATCATGTAGGGCTCGAGCCTCAAAAAGTGGATGGGGAAGTTGATGCGGCTATTGCCACGCACAAAGGCCCTGGCGGGTGAGCCCTCTTGGTAGCGCCAGCAGTCCTCTTCATCGATATCAATCCGCACCTGTAAAGGATCGACCGTGCCCATGAGGATTAATGAGCCTTGTGCAAGGGTCATCCAGTTCGACTGGTTATTTGCAACTGGGAGCACAGGTGCAATCTCACCTTCGTGGATATTGACCTGCAGGATCTTGCCCCCAATTGGCGCTCGAATGATGGAGCGATCGATGTTTGACTCTGCAAGCCGCACATTTTCCTCTGCCACCTTTACGTTCTCAATTGCCTGAAGATAGGCATAATGGGACTGCTGGTAGATCTGCTCGCTGACGGCCTTTTTATCGACAAGACGCTCATAATAGGAAAACTGGATATAGGCGTTTTCTAAAGAGACCTTAGAAAGCT
>JAFEGS010000319.1 GCA_018239705.1 Verrucomicrobiota bacterium
GGACATGCTATGCAGCAGGCTAAAGAGGCCAAGTGCCTTGTGGCCCTCAACATCTGCGATACGCTTGTTGTCCAGCTGCATGCTGAAAAACTCATGGAACTGTGTACCACCTACGTAGATATTCTCTTTGCTAACGAGATGGAGGCGAGCGCATGTACCGGACGTGAGCCTAAGGAGGCAGCAGCGCACCTTGCAAGCAAGACCAATGCGATTGTCGTTATCACACAGGGCGACCAAGGCTGCTATGTGGCACACAAAGAAAAGCTCTTTCACAGCCCAGCCAATAGTGTCGATGTGGTTGATACTACCGGTGCAGGAGATCTCTTTGCTGCCGGCTTTCTCTTTGCCTTTTTGCGTGGCGATCCTCTTGAGGAGTGCGCTCGAACCGGCAACCTCCTGGGCGGCAAGGTGGTGAGCTGTGTCGGCACAGACCTCTCCTCTGAAGAGTGGCTTACAATAGAGCGAGAGATTGGTCTATAACCTCCAAGCTTTTACAGGTGACCTGCAGCAAATTTATGTAACACGCTTGAAATTAATGTTTGATAAGGAAGCCCTTCATAAGCTGCTCGTTCCTTGATTTGCGCAACATCTAGACTCGAGAGCCGAATATTGATGCGTACATCCTTACGCAACGTATTGGCAGCAACTTCACGTGCTAACTTCTTTTTCTGCTTGACGTCTGGCATCGATACTAATTCGCCTTTTTCATACGCCTCAAGAATTTCTTCTTCGCCTGGTTCAAGCTCATACTTTGGTTTTTTATACATGATTTTCTCCCTTTAAATACTTTTTTTTCGCCTTTCGACAGGGATAAATTGTTTTCAAAAAAATATCGCCATTTTCCTCAATAACAATACGACAATGCATGCCTTTTGTCAACCCATAAAAGGGACTGAGGTCAATGGTGTCGTTTTCTCGTTTGAACCTCATACCTCTGGATCTTATTAGCCTGATTCTGTATAATCATTTCTTACATTATATAAGTGAGGTTTTTTTTGAATAATCTCGTTGTTTTTGATATCGATGGCACTTTGATCCATCTCTGTGATAAAGAAGATCAGGCCTACGTAACGGCAATTGAGCAGGCGATGGGCCCTATTCCGGAGCTCAATATGCGCTGGCATGAGTATCGCTACTCTACCGATTCAGGGGTGTTCTCTGAGATCATCCAGACAGCACTTCATCGCCCTCCCACTGCGCTTGAGCATAAAGCAGTGGAGGCCAACTTTGCCGAGCAGCTAAAGCAAACAGAATACCGGCCCATCGCCGGTGCGCAGCACATTTTTGATGCCATTTTGGCAATTGGCTGGGATGTTGCTATTGCTACAGGGGCGTGGAAGAGTGCTGCTGAGTCCAAACTTGGCAGCGCAAAACTCTTTCGCGACACCATTCCCTTAGCAACCAGCAACGACCACTACGAGCGCAAAGATATCATCCAATGCGCAGTTGAGCGATCAAAAGAGCACTATAAACGAACCGACTATCGCACTATTATCTATGTGGGAGATAGACCGTGGGACCTGAAAGCGACCCAGCAGCTTGGGATCCCATTTATCGGTATTGGCGAGCATTGGCAGCAGATCGCAAATGGTGCCTTCTACCACACACCTCACTACACACCATCCACCTTTACCGCCTATCTTGAGACTCTATGAAACCTGCATTCACAGCTCAGGTAATCCACACGCATGCTCCGGCAGCAGATGTTATCAATTTTGTTGAAGGGTACTGCTCTGCACTTCACAGCGCCCTCGGCTTCCGAGTGCAGCAATACAGACAGGTCGATGAGAAGCACATTGTCCCCGTTTCTGCTCCTGAAAAAACCTGGGCTGCTACTGCTGCCAAGATAGCTGCAATAGCCTCTCTCGCGCTTCCTCTCATCCCATTGTGTCTACTTGCAGTGCGATGGGCATATCGCAACTGCCATCCCCTGACGATTCAACCCCCGGCATATGCACACCTCGACAAGCACTGCTACCTCAAAGAGGCAAACGAGATCAGAAATATACGAGAAAATGGTGTGCCGAATGGCGAGCTCTTCAAAAAAATCCCTCATCATTTCCGACATGATTTGCCGGCAGATGCACTTATTGCCGACCTCTATCCTAGCGAAGAGCAAGCTTCCCCATATAGCTTTGGACATCTTTTTAAACCGAAGGGTCTAAA
>JAFEGS010000031.1 GCA_018239705.1 Verrucomicrobiota bacterium
TTATCACTTCATGAACTTTAGTATCATTCGCCCACGAATAACTACCAGAAACCATGGCATCTAGAAATTGTTTTACAGTATGCCTACAGGGCAGCCAAAATTCATCGGTACTATAGGCACGTTTTGTAAATAATTTATTATCATAAAATGATAACCAAGTCAAAGGCTTATTATTTGCCTTTAAAATTTCATTTAGCCTATTAAAGTGATAAAGAGAGAATTTGCGCTCGAGAGGGGGAGTGAGATTTTGCTTGGGGAGGTCCTCCTTGGGAATTTTACCTAATGGGACGGCGTCTAAGTAGTCACAAACGAGATCATACTTCATATCAAATTTCTTAAGGGAGTTTATTTCAAAATACAATCTACTTACTGTGGTCACCGGAGTAAGGTCTATCCATTTTTTGAGCATATCGAGCGGGTCAGAAAACGCATAACAGTCTTTACTTTCAAACCCTAAGCCATCTCCCAATCGCCTCCAGGCTCTTCTCTCAGCAATCAGATTGGCAAGGCCGGCTAGTGTTTCTTTCTCTTCAAAATCGCTTAAGAATCCTTTCGATGTATCTCGATTACGTTCTTGTCGCGCGGTCTCTTTTGCCCGGATTTTCTCCATTTTTCCTGCTGTTGGAAGCACCAGATATTTTTTAATTGGCTCAATGTCTAGATCCAGCAGCGTTTTAACGACAACCTCAGACTTGACTGCTTTTTGGATATACTGTTCGGAGTCTATCATCCGCTCTTTAATTTTTGGATGAAGCCCTTTCCAGTTATTTTCGAGCGTTCTGGTGATTGTATCTAAGACAGCATAAGGGAATACTGATAGAGGCATACTTTGGTAGGCTTGTGCATTATTATTTTTATATGCCTCTTCGTACCACATTCCTTTGTATGAGAGAGCTTGATTGACAGGTTCCATGATATCTTTCCTCATGTGAGTGAATTGATCAGGTTAGATGAACTGAAAGTTATAAGTACAGGAAAAATTTATGTTGTTATGGATTGGGATTTACTACAGCTGTCGTTATATTAGGGCAACGCCCTAGGTGGGATAGGGCCCGCCCACAGGCAGGCTGAAAGCCTGCGCTACAGCAAATTCGTTATAACGCAGGCTTTCAGCCTGCTATTTTCTTTTGCAATATCCCTGGGGCGATGCCCCAGGCTTTTATAATTCAGGGCGTTGCCCTGAAAGGTTCTCAGCGCAATGTGGAAAGGATTTTTAGCTGGAAATTTCCCTCCTCATTTTTATAAAACTGCTCTTTTATGTAGTGTGAGAGATGTGCCATGCTATCAAACTGAAGGAGCGATGCGCCTTGCTCCTTTCCTCCGTATGTTTCGCCATGTGAGTTAAAAAGTGCCGGTTTTTTGTGTTCGTCAAACATAATCACATAGGTTGCGTTTGTTCCATGAGTGGATTCTGTTGTTAAAACAGCGCACGCCCTTCCTTGTGTGTGCATAGCCGAGGCTTGAAGGTCTGTTAAAAGAATATCCAGGTGCGTACTCACAGGCAGCGTAGGAATATCTCCTGTGTCTATATAAGCAAATGGAACAACAGCTGTTATTGTATCTTTAAGATCATCACTTAAGCTTCTAGTATATACTTCTCCAAAATCTAACAAGCCAGCGTTAGTATATTCAGATGTATATTTGTTCACGCCGGCATCGATTAATTGATACATTTCTCGTTCATTTTTCGGTAAGCCTTGGTTAAAAAAGGACTCAACTGCTTGTAAGCAAATAACCGCGCAAGCGACAGCAGCCTGCTGCGTAGTCATGTCAGAGCCTAAGCTACTAATAACTGCCTCCAGCTCCTCTTCTCCAACTTGATCTCCACCAAACTGCCCCACTTGGGCTAAGATCCTCTCCATATCTTGTTCCCCAACTGCGTCGGAAACAGGCCCATGTGTCAGGAAATCGCGAATTTTTCCGATCTCGCCTTGAGAGTACTGACAAACAATAGCCCTCTCTACGCCTGTCGGTCGTTTCACTTCTGGCCGCTCAATTGGCATGACCTGCTTGGGCTGTGCGCCTGTCTTCCACTGGCCAAGGCCAAGTTCTTTTCGGATCTGGAATGCGCTATAAAATAGGCCGCTCACAGGTATGCTATGCTCGTCTACCACAGACTTCAAGAGGCTACTTTTAATTTCCAAGTACTTCGTATCTTCCCTTGCAAGAGCTTCTGCCAGATAGTTCATTCCTTGCTCTTTTGTACTTGTCGATTTGCTTTTCATGCAGTTGCTTCCAAGAATTGCAAACGCCTTGGACTTAATGTCGTGAGAATAGCTGTCATTTTGCGTGATACTGACCAAAAATTGGTTCCAGTCCTCTCTATTTGGTGACAGCCCATACTGCTCCTCTATGTGCGATAGCTCTTCTGTGCTATTGGGGAGGTTTGACAGTATCTCCTTGAGCTTTTCAGTATCATTTTGTTCAGTATTTAATAACGCAAGTTGGTCAAGAGCAAACACATCGTCCGGATTGAGCTCAAGTGCCTTTTTAAGAGCAATTGTAGCGCTGTTTTTACAGCTTAGATAGGCCTCGCTACCAGGCTCGCAAGAGACCATTTTTTGTCTTTCTATAGCGCCAAGGCGGGCGTGAGCAAATGCATTTTTTGGGTCTATTTTGATCGATTTTTCAAAATACATTTTTGCAATCTGCAGTTTGTCTTTGTTCGTGCTTTGTCGAACAGCCTCTCCGAGCAGCCCCCAGGCAAAGGCATTCTTTGGATCTGCTTTTGTGATGGCTACAAGCATGGTTATGGCCTCTTGCGTATGCCCCTCCTTCAGCTTTTCTTGTGCTGCGAACGCATATTCATACGACCTACTCATCGCAGGCTGTTTTGGCACCACAATGTTGCCGTTTTGAACCACTTGGTCGAAGAGCTCGTTTGTTACTAATACCTTTTTCTCGACCTGACCACCGACTGCAACAAACTTATTCCAAACCCGCTGATCCAGTAGTCCAAGGCCTAGTGTACCGAGTGTGAGTGCAATACCTTGAAGGAGGCGAACGAAGCGCTCTTCACCGGTGTAGGTCTTTATGTATGTGAGCTCTTTATTTGGGCCTGTAGATGACACTGATAATTTTTTATTTTTCCCCATTGCCTGGTCTGCATAGAGTCGGTACAGCTCTTCACTATTGTGGGGAAGTTTGTCGTAATGTGAATAGTTCATAAAAATTCCTCTATGTAAATAATTAATTTACATATGCACGATCGGTATAATTTTTTCAAGAGGCCTCTTGCAGAAGATAGGTCATTTGACAGGAATGTATTTTATTTATTACAATTTTAGTTTTAATGTTTAATAAGGTATTGTTCATGAAGCGATCTATTTCTGTTTTTCTTTTTGTGCTGTTCAGTTTTGTATCAGTACAGCTTTTTGCGCAGACATCTCATCCTCTTGTTCTCATTTTGCTTGGTCCTCCTGGATCGGGCAAGGGCACTCAGGCTGTGCAATTAAGCCGCCAATACTCCATTCCACACATATCTACCGGGGATATTTTTAGATCCAATATCAAGCAGGGGACTGCGCTTGGGCTTAAAGTAAAACAGTTTCTTGATTCGGGAGCACTTGTTCCAGACTCTATTGTGCTCGAGATGCTTTTTGATCGGCTAAAAGAGCCTGACTGCGAAAAGGGATTTCTCCTCGATGGCTTTCCAAGGACAGTAGCCCAGGCAGAGGCGCTAGAGGCCTATTTCAAAAACACAAAAAAGGCCGAACCTATCGTGTTTCAATTGATGCTTTCAGATGATGCCATCGTGGACCGCATCACAGGACGCCGTACCTGCCAGCATTGCGGGCATATCTACCACATCGTGGCGCACCCTCCAAAAGAGCCCGCAGTGTGCGATATTTGCCATGGCCCGCTTCTTCAGCGCTCTGATGACACGGAAAAAGTTGTCCAAGAGCGCCTGAAAGAGTATCACGGCCTCACAAAGCCGGTAGAAGAGTTTTACCAGAAAAAAGGGCTTGTCCATCAAATTGATAGCTCTATGCCTTCAGATGATGTTCTAAAGGCAATAGCCAAGATTATTATTGAATAGCTTTACAAAAAAAATCAGTTCATCATAAAACCCAATCTTTTAGCTATTTTGGGTGTAGATATGAAGTCGATGATTGTTCTGCTGCTCGCAAGTATTGCCTCACTGCATCTTGCAGCTGCTGATGAGAAGGTGGTTTGTCGAAAGCTGCCTCTTACGTATGATGTCGAGACGCTGCCATTGCATCCATACTTGAAGAAATAGCGGCGCTGTTTGGGACAGAAATTGGTCTTGTACGCCTCTCAAAGGTGCCAAGTAAAAAAATAATCCCTCCACACTCTGATGGCGATGTATTTGACTTTTGCAGCGAAAACATCTATCGCCTTCACATCCCCATAGTGACAGGCGAAGAGGTGGTTTTTGAAATTGCAGGTAGCAGCTACCAGCTTGAAGCCGGCTCGCTCTACTTTACCAACGTGTCCAAAGAGCACACTGTCATCAACAATGGCCCAACCGATCGCATCCACCTCATCATTGAGGCTAAGAACTGATACCGGTTGTTTGCATCATTTCAGAAATAATGAATTGAGTAAATGGCAGGATATTTGCCTCAACACTTGCTGTTTCTAGAGCCCGAAAGTACTGATTTCGCTTTTCCACATGAATAATGGTCCAAGGGTAGCCGCCAGATGCCAGCATGGCATTCATCAAAAAGCGGCCAATTCGACCATTGCCATCCATGTAGGGGTGGATGAAAACAAAGAGAAAATGGCCGAGAATAGCGCGAACAGCAGCATTCTCTTCCTCTTGCATGCACTGGAAAAATGCAGCCATGAGTTCTCCCAAATAGTCACTCGAGGGCGGGGTGTGGCGTGAGTTTCGAATATAGACCTGGTGCCTTCTGTATCCGAAAAGCTCCACTGGGGTAAGAATTTGCGCCCTCACTGATGGTGCAAACAGCCTCTGAAACCATACTGGAAGATCTTGTTCGAGCACAAAACCCGGCGACTCATTATTAAATATTCTTTTAAGAGATTCTTTTACCTGCTGAAATGTCTCATAATATCCACGCGCTGCAAGGGTATTTTGCTTCTGTTTGTCCTCAGCATTTCCATCTGGGTCCCATTCAGCATTCTTTACTTTTTCGATTAACTCCTTTGTAACTTGATACCCTTCTATAGAAAGTGAGTTGTAGGCATCTTGAGTATAGACGGCATTAACTTGCTGAAGATAAGCGCCAGCATCCATAGGTAACCCAGGAGCTGGTGGAACATTATCGATCACAACTGTTCGAAATTCCTTCCACATCGCATGTATGCGTGCTATGTAGGGTGATCTAAACGAGCGCCCACGAAGAGCTGGTTCTGCTGTAAACGGGTTAGTTTCTTGAAGCGAGAAGCCCACAGACTCAAGTGCATTTTTGATCCTATCAGCCATCATGGTATTAGCTAAAAAGCGGTACGCTCCGACAATTCGGTTAGCTGCTGCTTTGAATTGAAATTCTACAATGGTTCGAATAAGTTCCCCAGGATCGTTTATCGATTGAAGAGCAATTTCGCCCTCTCTTCTATTTTTCAAAAAATAACTAGGAGACACTTTGCATAAGGCATACTCAAAAGGCATAATCTGTAAGCCTCTCACATCCGCACGTTTCACAGGTAGGCGCTCCGGATCAGCATACACAAGTAATGAGGTATTGAAGGGGAGGTGTAATGGCTTGCCGCTTCCCGAATTTGCTACTATTATGACCTGCTCGGGAATATGTGTAGACCCCACGTGAAGATCGAGGGAGATTTCTGCGGATAAGCAGTAATTTTTATCGTAAAGGTGTTCCAAATAGAGACGTAAAAAGTCCCAGAAATTTGCATACCAAGCTGTGGTGTCTCCAGGAGCTAAATCGGGTCTTACAATTAGATACCATCCAGGGATAATTTCCTCGAGCCAATGATTTAGTACCAAAATCTCCCTATCTGCACGTGAAAGCTCAGAAGTATGCACTATGTGAATACCATTTTTTTTTTCAATCGCACCATGAAGATGGTCTAAGGCTTCGTTTAAAGGTGTCGCCACGTTTTTCTCGCTTTTTATGCTATGTTTTTCTCGCTTTTCATGTTAGGTTTTTCTCGCTTTTTATGCAAGGGGCCGGCTCCAATGGTGCCAACAAACTTGTGCTCGCAACGTGCCTTAAAGAATTTTTGAAAAATGAATATTCGCAATATACTTAATAATTTCTGGGAGCAGTACTACGTTAGGTATATTCTGCAAACACAATATCACAAACTTTGTCATTTCGGGAAAGGCGATTATCCGAACTCTCTTATTGCCCCTATCGGCTATCACAAGATTGCCATGTCTGTTAACACACATGCCACGCGGCCCATTTAGTTGAATTTCACCCCACCCATTGTCTTGATCACTTCCACAGACTGTTGAAACATCACCAGTTGGTGTAATTTTTCGAATTTTGTTATTACCCTCATCAGCAACATAAATATTGTCTTTATTGTCGACGCAAATGCCTGTAGGGGACTTGAACAGTGCCTCTGAGCCGAGACCATCTCGATATCCAGGTTGACTTCCTGCTATAGTAGAGACAATGCCTTCAGGGCTTACTTTCCGTATCCTGTTGTTGCCGTAATCCGCTACGAGTATGTTACTCTGGTTATCCATGCAAACGGCCCAAGGTATACAAAACTTTGCATAGGTTGCGCTGTCATCGTGATATCCACTACGGCTTCCTGCTGTTGTTGAAACGACTCCATTAGCTGTAGCCCTTCGAATCATATCAGTGTTAGCATCAGCGATTACGAGATTTCCTTGCCTATCAACACAGATGCCCATTTGGTACATAGTTCCTTTTACCTTAACGGTAGCGGTTGTAGAGACGACACCATCAAGCGACACCTTTCTCATTCTGCAGATGGCACTCTTAAAATAATCATTGTTGTCCGGTTTATAAAAGCTCGTAACATAGATGGTTTCTTGCTCGTCTATGCAAAGATCAGTCGGAAAATAAAACTGCGCTTCAGTGCCAATCCCATCTCGATTCCCTTGCGTACTTCCTGCCAATGTGGATACTTTTCCGTTAGGTGCAATTTTGCTGATTTTGTGGATCGAATTCAATCGGACGTCAAAATCAGAAACAAATATATTTCCATTTTTGTCGCAGCAAACAGAATTGGGGCCAGCGAATTGCTCAGCTCCGGCGATGGTGTAGGCAAAAATACCGCTTCGATTGCGTCTCTCTTCGCTTTGTACACTGTGCGTATTATTTAAATCTAAACTATGTATTTGTGAGCATAAACAGTCTATTTTTTCATTGATCATTTGTAAATCTAATTTTAAGTGTGTTTTGGAGAGTGTTCGGCTATTCAGGCTTGTTCGGTGTAGATGCTTCTCGCTTAAATAGATTCCAGAGCTCTTGGTCTTCAACCAGTTTCCCCGGGTACATGCCCTTTTTTGTTCCTTCAATAAAAAGCGCTTTTCCTTTGTCACAAATGTGCTGCTTGTCTGACTTAAGTAGCTCCATAATAAACTCTCGGAAGAGATCGAGAAGGGGCCTACTATCTGAAGCTCCTGGATAGACGATAAGGTTATAATAGGCAGTTACATGAGTCTCCCAAGCTTCATGTGCACAGATTTTTTGCAGTATGGTTGTGCTCATGCATAGTTTCAGTAGCTCCGCATGCTGCAATTCTGATTCATAGACATCATGTTTCCAGACTCTTTTCCAGAGGTTGAAGAGAACACCCACACATTCATCGAAGGAGATTTCGGGATTGTCCCCTTCTTGTGTGCATAAGGCTATAAGTGCATCTGTGAGCCTTTTTATGATGGGGTATCCCTTAAGGGCTACATCTTTATTGTCATAGGTGATCAGCTGCCTTTTGGGGCCAAGGAGGCAGTCAATCAGGCATTCTAAAAGGGGAACACTTTTGGCACTCTCTTGGTTTACGTTATCAATGAGTCTAAGGAGAGTGCTTGACCCTGCTGTGATGAGGCGCTTCTCAAGCGCCGGACTGAGAGAAACAACAGGTGTACTTGAAGATGCACGGGCATTTGGCATTGCTAAACAGGCGTTAATGATCGTTTCAAGGGCAGCTATTTTCAAGTCATCATCTCGTACGAATAGTACATTTTTAGTAGATAGATTATTCATAAGGTAGCACATGATCTGCAAGGCATAGGGCAGTTTGGTGCTGATCTGGAACTCTAACACTTCGTTAAAGAGGGC
>JAFEGS010000320.1 GCA_018239705.1 Verrucomicrobiota bacterium
TAGCTATTTATAAATCATTAACTTTCAATGTCTTACAATTTGTTATTTAGGAGACGCAGAGTCGCAGAGAGAAATATTATTGATCAACAGGGCTATTAATCGGCATGGTTTCTCGGTTTTTCTTAGCGTGGTGCCTGTAAAGACATACTCCTGTAACAACTAAGCCAACAAGTGTTAAGCATGTCGTAAATGTTGGAAGAGCAAACCCCCAGTTGGCACTGCTTAACAGCACACTACAGCCCCCATTACTTCCACAAAACAGCGTAACGTCAAACGGTGGATACAGCCCATCTCCAAATGCACGGTCAAAAGCACGATGACAGGCCGTCTCTGTGATGTTTGACATCACGTTACAAAAGCAGTCGCAAACCGTGTTAGCTATTTGCTTTTTTCCCACTGCATCTGTAAAACCAAATGTACTAAAAACACCGAATAGCCCGCTTACTGTAGCGGCTCCTGCTCCTACCATTATAGACATACCTTGCTCTCCCACTTAACTTTTTTCGACAATCAAACCATCATCGAGGTACTTGATATTATCTGCAAACTGCGTGATACGAGGATCATGCGTTACCACAATAAGGGTAACCTTACTTGTTTTCACCATGTTTTGCAAAAGCTCCATGATTTTCATCCCTGTATGGTGGTCAAGGAAGCTTGTAGGCTCATCACAGACAATCAATTGTGGGGTGTGTGCCAGTGCGCGCGCAATGGCAACGCGCTGCTCCTGCCCTCCTGACAGCTCTGAAGGCATTTTACCCACCTTATCGCCCAATCCAAACTCGGCAAGCAGTGCCTTTGCACGTTCAATCGCCTCTTTTCTTGCCACACCATTAAGCAGGAGCGGGATAATAATATTATCTTCAATAGTAAGAGAAGGGATTAAATTAAATGCTTGAAAGAGAAACCCTATATTCTTGCCTCGAAACTGCGTTTTCTCTTTATCTGACACCTCCTTGAGATTGGTCCCCAGCACACTGCAGCTGCCGGAATCTGCAGTTAAGATGCCTGCCATAATAGAGATGAGCGTCGTTTTTCCAGATCCTGACGGCCCCATAAGCAGCTGCAGCGTTCCGGAAGGCACCGTGAGACTCACACCTCGCAAGGCCTGCACCGAATTACTGCCCTCACCATAGGTTTTCATAATATCCTTGCACACAATTGCGTCTTCCATCAATCAACCACCCCTAAACACAATTGCAGGATCCACATAGACAACTCGCCGGATACTGACAAAAGCAGTCGCCGTGCTAATCAGCAATATCGAAAATGCGCTTGAAATGTAGAGCCAAAGTGGCATACAGAACGATATTTCGCTATTGGCGCTGAGCAGCCCAAAAAGTGCCGTTGCTCCCATGCCTATCCCCCAGCCGATACCGCTTACAAAAAGGGCCTGCAAAAGCACCATCTTTGCTAAGAGTGCGTTATCTGCCCCCATCGCTTTAAAGATGCCAAAATAGGCAAGATTATCCATCGTAAAATTATAGAGTGTCTGCCCGGCTATAGCTGTGCCAATGATAAAGCCGAGGATAATGGCAACGCCAAAATTTACAAAAATACCAGTATATCTCATGTAGTAGCGAAGGGTTAGTGCCTGAAGCTGATGCTTTGAATAGGCTGCAAGTCCTGTTGTGGCAGTAATATTTTGAGCTACAACGTCCGGGTCACTTCCAGGCTTTGAGTGGGCAAGGACAAAGGAGAGCAGCTTCCTTTGAGATGGCACCCATAAGGTGGCCTGGGAATAGGTTGTATAGAGTACCGGCTGCGACTGAAACGTCCTGGAGACACTGCAGACGCCAACGACAACGGCTCTATTGTCGTTGAGCTCCATTCGGTCCCCGATCTGTAGCGGAATATGTCCATATTTTTTTGAATCGGTGCTGAGCTTCGTAGCGGCTCCCACCTGATCGACAATAACACCGCCATCAATGCGAAGATCGATAGGTTTACCCTGAACCATAATAGGAGGCGCTCCTATCAATGTGGCGTCATCAACGCCAATGAGAATACAGGTTTGAATGACGCCATTATGCAGTCGTGCCTGAATCGTCCCATAGTACATCGGCACAGCCCAATCTACCCCTTCCACCCCGCGAACGCGATAGAGATCGGTCTCTTTAAGCGCCTTGATATCTCCAATATACTGTACAGTGGGATCCATGACC
>JAFEGS010000321.1 GCA_018239705.1 Verrucomicrobiota bacterium
GTCAAACACTGGGATATGTCTTCTCCTCACCCTTTTGGACACGAGGCCTTAATCTCATCCCCCTCAACTATTTTTCAAATTTTCTCTTCTTCTGCTTTGGCATCTATCATGTGCTCTTCATGTTTGCCTCATTTCATATCTTCTGGCTCTATGCCGCCTATTTTTCGTACGGCATCGCCTCTGCAGGAAGCCACCTCTTATGGCACATGTCCGGTCCACTCTTCGCCCACTCAGAAAATAGCTCCCAGTTTAGCCGAGTCAATGTCATGATGGTAGGGATTCGCGGCCTTATTGCCCCGCCTCTTGGAGCTCTGATCTGCTACCTCTTCGGCCCTCTTTCAGCATTTGTTGTAGCTATACTATGCTGCTGCTATGGTAACTGGCTGATGTTCTCGCGCATCCCTACAAAACAGCCGGCATAATATCAAAAGATCATCTCAAAGGCTGTGATGAGAATAATGCAAAAAAATAGTATACGAATCGCCCTGTTGCTTATATGCTGCAGCGTATAGGCTCCTAGCGTTGACCCCGCAAGAGTCCCTAATGCTATTGGCGCTGCGAGCATGGGAAGGATATCGCCCCGAGAATAATAGATTCCGGCGCTCGCTGCAGCTGTCACGCCAATCATAAAATTACTCGTTGTCGTCGATACCTTCATAGGCAGGCGCATCGCCACATCAAGCCCTAGTACCTTAAAGGTGCCGCTCCCAATCCCCAATAGCCCCGAGATAAGCCCTGCAATATACATCATGATAAGGCCAAAGCCGGTATGTGTTACTTGGTAGGAGACTATCTGACCTGTTTTATGATCGGGATAGGATCCATCGAGGCACAGTCTGGTGGCAAGTGCATCATTTTGTACACCTTGAGGCAGCTCCTCGCCAAATTTAAACACCATGGGAAGCGAAGAGATGAGCAGTATGACGCCAAAAATAACCGAAAGAAGGCTTGCAGAAAAGTAGCCTACCAGAAAGGCCCCAGATACCGCTCCTATCGTCGTCGCTATCTCAAGAAACATCCCTACTCGCATATTTACCATGCGGTCTTTCACATATGCTGCCGCAGCACCGCTAGAAGTTGCTATCACAGCAATAATACTTGCTCCAATAGCGTCGTAGATAGGAAAGCCAAAAACAAGTGTCACGAGCGGTACTATCAGCACGCCTCCTCCCAGCCCGATAAGAGATCCTATAAATCCTGCTAAGATTGAGCCGGCAAAAATAAAACAGAGGTAGGCCCATGTGTAGTGGACCTCTCCTAAAGGTGCATGCGGAGTAAGGGGAAGGAGCTTGCCTGCAAAAAAAATACTAAACAGCAAAATAGCCAAAACAGCTGCAGTAATAAGTACAAAGGGAGCATCGCCCTCTACAGCAAAAGCAATAAGGGAGGCTGCGACGCGAATGACAGGCGTCGCTATGAGCAAAAATAGCCCTACAGTGATGACTGCTTTTGACGTGCATTGGGGGCTGTACGCGGCTAAAGCCAATCCTATGGCTATACATGCCGCACTCAGCACAACGCCACAGCGAAGTATCCAGCCAATTACAGAGGCCATTGTTGTAGTTTTCATACTCTAAATTCCTTGATGTGCTATCATTGCCCTGAGTCTACAACTGATGTGTATATGAAAAAAAAGTTTTTTTTACTAGCCGCTCTTTTTGCACTGCTTTGCATGCCGAGCATTCTCCCCGCAGCCTATATCTTTAAAGATGGCCGCTTTATCGATGTCAAAGATATCGCAACCCTCTCAGTAGAAGAGCATTACAAGCTGGGGATCGAAGCGCTGCAGAAAAAAGATTGGCCCGAAGCAGTCCACCAGTTTCGCGTCGTTACCATCAACTTCCCGCTCACCTCTTGGGGAAAGGAAAGTTTTTATTTTCTTGGAGTTGCATACTATCATGTTGATGATAAAGAACTTGCAAACAGAAATCTCTCAATATACCTAAGCGAAGAGCAAAATCCCCAGTACTACGAAGAGACCTTTCGCTACAAGCTGGCTATTGCCGATGCCTTCAAAGATGGCGCCCGAAGACACCTTTTTGGATACGAAAAACTTCCGAAGTGGCTCCCGGCAAAAGAGCTTGCTGTAAACATCTATGACGAAATCGCCGCCTCTCTTCCCAGTAACGACGTAGCTGCAAAAGCGCTCCTCG
>JAFEGS010000322.1 GCA_018239705.1 Verrucomicrobiota bacterium
AGCAACCAAAATACTCTATTAGCAATTTTCCAGCAAATCATCAAACTTTATGGTATGACTAAAAAAATTTTCTCTTAGTACCTGATCGGATAAATCCCCTTCATAAATCAAAACAGGTCTTACTGTCATAGTATCCGGAACCTTGAGTTTTTGAACCTTAGAAATTACCTCATCAATTACCTCTCGACTGATCTTTCGTCTAAATTTGATCTCACACACATACAATGTATATTTGGTATGTATGAGAAGGTCAATCTGACATGCCTTTGTCCTGGCTGTGGCTTTTTGAAAATAGGGAGATGCGCTGATAATACTTGTTGGAGGTATTTTTAACAGAATAATGATCTGTTTTAGTTGATTGAGAACGAGATTTTCAAACTGTAATCCCATCATCGATTCCCAGCCTGAAAACTCTTCTAGAAATAATTCTTGATAAATTCCCTTTCCAATCAGATCTCTTTTGGGATCTATGTACTTCAGGTAAAACCTTAAATAGTTATCCTTCAGTCGATATTTACTGCTTTGAGTTTTTCTGCCTTGCAGGTTCCAAACATAGTCATGCGCTAGAAACCCAGACAAGCACAATTGATTCAATTTTTTAATAAATGCACCTGATGAGCTAATATCAAGCTTTTCGCAGATCTCGTTGATTTCTAAATGTCCATTGGTCAATGTCTGTACAATCTGACGGTATTCACTCTCTCGTTTTCCAAAAATATCGTGGAAAATTTTATCAAATTCCGTAAAGAGAACACCCTCCCTATCAAAGCAGAGTGCTTTGATATTTTCCTCCGCGTTTTTATGAGGTTCGATCTCCTCTAAATACCGTGGAACGCCACCTGTCACACCTAATACTTTAAATTTTTCATAAGAAGAGACCAAAGAGTTTTTGTTCCAGAAGTGGTTGCATTCACAAAGTGAAAGTTCTTCAAGAGTGAGGGTTAGAGAAACCCTGCCCATAAACCCCTTATCTTGTAAAATATTTTCTTCAATCCAAGTAGTTACAGAGCCGCATAGGAATAGCAGTAGTTCATTGTTTTTTTTTAATTTTGTATCCCATACGCCTTTAAGCTTCCCAGCAAAATCTCTATCTTGGCCAGCCATCCACGAGATTTCATCTAAAAGAATGATCATTCGCCCCTTTTGAGTGAGTGAGGCCAAGGCATCAAATGCCATGTTCCAATTGGACAGCTGGAATGGGGGTAATCCAAAGCACATACCCAAAAGCTCGCCAAAGTGCTCGAGCTGACTCTTGTTGTCTATATTTTCTCTTGGAGCAAGTCCATATAGTTCGATAAACTTCGCTTTAGAGCAATCGTGAAGGCTAAAATGTTCGATCAAGGTACTTTTGCCTATCCGTCTTCTTCCTTGACAGACCACCAGACCAGCTGTTTTTCTCTTAGAAAATTCCCTTAACTTCTGTAATTCCCATTCTCTTCCAATAAATTTTTCTCTACTCATGAACCGGCCTTTTTTACGTAAAAATAGCATAATGTCGATTTTACGTACATATTTTCAAGCTCAAATTTTACGTAAAATCGACATTATGTCGTTTTTACGTAATTCTACTCTATAAAGAGCAAGAAGCTCTTGAGATAGTTACTTTCAGGGTGAAAGATATTAATAGGATGGTCTACTGCTAAGCGATGGCGCCCTATAATGCGCACCTGGCGACCGGCTTCCAGGGCTGCCTGGAAGAGCACCTTCTGAAAGAGCTCCTCATCGACAAAATGGGAGCAGGAACAGGTCAAGAGGAGGGAGTGAGGGGGCATTTTCTGCATTGCCAAGCGATTGATGTCTTTATATCCCCTGCAGGCCTGCACCACATCCTTTTGCCTTTTAGCAAAGGCCGGAGGGTCAAGGATCACAAGATCATAAGGAAGCGTGGCCTGCTCGCGCAAAAAGACAAAGAGATCCTCGCATACAAACCCCTGGCTTTCTGCATCGAAGCCGTTGAGGGTCACATGGGCGCAAGCTTTTGCCACTGCCTCTTTTGATATATCGACCGAATCGACCCGCGTAGCTCCTCCTGCAAGTGCATACACAGTAAACCCACCGGTATAGGAAAAGGCGTTTAGTACCCGTTTTCCCTTAGCTAACTGGCGGACCCACTGGCGCATTTCGCGATGGTCTAAAAAAAAGCCCGTTTTTT
>JAFEGS010000323.1 GCA_018239705.1 Verrucomicrobiota bacterium
CTATCTTCATCGTGCCGTTTGGCTGATCTCTATACTGCGTGACAATGATTTTATTCTCAGCGCACTGGTGCAGGTAGGAAAGCATATGGCATGACGTAAGGGCAGCAACCAAAAGCTCTTCGGGATTATATTTTGTCTTGTCCCCAAGAAACATGGGGTCGGCAGATCCCACAAGGTCTGGCTTGCCCTCACATGCCAGTACAAATGATCGTTCGTACCCGCGATACTCTTTTGTCCCTTGACCTTTATTACCTGTCCAGGTAAGTATCATTTGATAGTGATGTTCAGTCATAACAATCTCCTTTGTTTTAGCTACAGTACCTTTATGGACAATTTCGAACAACATGAACATGAAGTAAAAAAGCTCCAAGCTCAAGTGCGGAGCAGGCAGCGCCTCTTAAGTCTCGGTCAGGCTACACTTCACTCCAATACCACGCGATCTGCAGATTATAAAAAAAATAGTAACAAGGTCTCAATCGAGGCGCTCGATCGGGTGCTGCACATCGATGCAGCACGTAAAGTAGCCCTTTGTGAGCCTCGCGTGAGCATGCAAAAATTAGCCCAAGAATGCCTCAAGATGGGCTTTGTTCCCTCTGTTGTCTCTGAGTTTAAGGGCATTACTGTAGGCGGTGCCATCATAGGCTGTGGAGGGGAGTCGAGCTCGCTGCACTACGGCCTGTTTCACGATACCTGCCCCAAGCTGGAGCTTATTTTGGGCGATGGTGAGCTCGTAACTGCATCACAGCACGAAAATAGCGACCTCTTTGACGCTCTTGGCGGCTCATATGGCTCATTAGGTATGCTGGTACGTGCAGAGGTGAGTCTTCGAAAGGCCTCAGACTGGGTGAATATCACGCCCTATCGCTTCTCATCCGGTAAAGCTGCTATTCAAAAAATTTCTGAACTTATGCAGCAGGAGAGACCTCCTGAGTATCTTGAGGGCATTATTTTTTCTGATACCGACGCCTGCGTCTTAGTAGGTGAGCTGGCAGATCTCCCTTCCGGCGAGCTGCTTCGAGATGGCCTCTTTTCACAGTGGTACTACCGGTTTGCGCAGGAGCAAATGGCTCCATTTAGTATGTCCCTCTACGACTATCTTTTCCGCTACGATAGGGGAGCCTTCTGGATGGGCGCGTACGTAGCGCATTTTCCAATACTTAAGAAGCTCTTTATGGAGGGGATATGGAAGCTGCAAACCCCAAAACTTTTCACAAGTGATGAACGAAGCCATTTTGCAAAACTTTCTTGCCCAAATGTGCTTATGAGGGCACTTTCCTATCCATTTATGACAAGCCAGTCGCTCTTTTCTCTGCTCCATTCCTGTGAAGAGTGGATCCATAAGCGCCTTCTTGTGCAAGACTTCACCCTTCCAGCGTCAACCTGCAGCCTGTTTTTGGATGATTTGCGCGATATTTGTCCCGTCTATCCGCTATGGCTTTGCCCACTTAAAGCTAAAAAAAATTCTAATATCTTCGCTCCCCATAGCCTGAACGGGGAGGATAGCATCAACATCGGCATATATGGCGTCCCTAAGAACAGCCTTCCTCTTCCCGAAATTCTTGCGAGTCTTGAGCAAAAGCTCTTTGAGCGAGGCGGCCGTAAATGGCTCTATGCAAATTCTTGCTATACAGCGGAGCAGTTCTGGAATGTCTATTCCGAGCCTCTATACCGAAATCTTCGAAAGAAGTATAACGCCGAAGATGCCTGGATAAGTATAGAAGAGAAAGTTCTCGTTTAGCTATTATGGGTTTGGTAAATCCCTCTAACTTAGGAAGAATATGGATGATATAAAGAAAATTGTGATTATTGGATCTGGGCCTGCAGGGTATACAGCAGCCATTTATGCGGCCAGGGCGTTGCTTGAGCCAATGATGTTTGAGGGGTTTATGACCGGTGGTATCCCCGGTGGCCAGCTTATGACGACAACGGATGTGGAAAATTACCCGGGCTTTCCAAAAGGCATCGGTGGGCCGGAGCTAATGGAGCAGTTCAAAAAGCAGGCTGTCAATTTTGGTACCATCTGTCTTACGGAAGATGTCGAGTCAGTCGATCTAAAAGGCCCTCACTTTATTGTCAATGGCGCCAATACAAAGGTGGCAGCACACAGCATCATTATCTCTACCGGAGCAACTGCAAAGCGGCTCGA
>JAFEGS010000324.1 GCA_018239705.1 Verrucomicrobiota bacterium
CAGCTTTGAGCATTTGGGATAGCTCAGCTAATGCTTTATCGACATTTTTGGTCACTTCTAATGTATTGGCACCATACTGTTCTGAGACCAGGAGGATTATGGCATTCTCTCCCATGATAGTGCCATAGCCAAAGGGAGGCTCCTGCCCATTTAGTACCCTTCCAAGATCGCTCAGAGTGATATTTTCGCCCTTTTCATGAAGCACAACGGTTTTTTCCAGCTCATCGGGAGTAAGGGATTGGCCCTCAGTAAAGAGGTCGATGCGTTGATTTTCTGTTTCAATAAATCCGGCACCTTGAATGGCAGTGGCTTTTGATGCTGCCTGAACGACATCGCTCATGGAAAGGTTGTATTTTATCAACGCATTTTGATCGAGCTGGATCTGCAGCTGCTTTTTTCCTGCACCATAAATAACAACGCTCGCAACACCCGGAGCAGCTACTAGACGCGGCTGGATGTCCCATTCAGCAATGGTTCGCAAATCCATGAGCGACTTTGTTTTTGAAGTGAGCCCTACGGCCAATATCACGCTCATGGAGGATGTCAAAGGGGTGATAACAGGTTTTGCGATTGTGGGCAAATCCGACACCACCGATGCAAGCCGCTCTGTGACGCCTTGTCGATTATAATAAATATTACTTCCTGATTTAAAAATAATAGTAATAACAGATAGCCCTTGAATCGAGCTAGAGCGTATTGTATCGATATTCTCTATCCCGCTTACGGCAGTTTCAATGCGCTGAGTAACCAGCATTTCCACCTGCTGTGAAGAAAGCCCCGGAGCTTCTGTTTGGATCACGACCTCAGGGGGTGCAAATTCGGGGAATACGTCGTAGCGCGATTCATAAAGCGTGTAGAGGCCATAGAGCATAAGAAGAGCGCTTACGGCACAAATGGCGGCTCGAAAATGAAGAGAAAAGGCTATGATCCATCGAAGAAATCCTGTATTCATTCCACTTCACCGCTTGGGCGCGTTGTTACTAGGAGCTCTTGTGACAAAAGTACTTGCGCCCCCGTAACAACTATTTTCTCTCCGGGTAGTAGACCCTGCCCATTTTCGATAAACCAACCTGACTGAGTGGGAAGGTCTGTTTTTATCTCTTTTCGCACAAACTCGCCTTTTGCTTTTTCGAGATATACCCACGCTTTACCCTGCCACCATATGACAGAGGAGCGCGGGATTTCTACCCCAACGATTCGTATGTTCGTAGGAAGTAAAGCAAGCACATTGGCTTCTGGAAGCATCTTAAGCGTTTGATAAGGGGCAAAATAAAAAAAGCTCATTCCCTGAACGCGATTGTCGGTTTTTGGCGATGGGGAGATGAGCTCTGCTTGTATCATAGAGCCACTTGCAGACTGCAGTAGTGCAATCGATGGCGGTGTGGGCATAAATACTGTGTTGGGAAGAGTAATCTGAATTAACATATCTTCTTGCAATGAAAGCCTTCGAAATCCTTCAGATGAAGAAATCACCCAGTCTAAAAGTATAGGTCCAACTTTCAGCAAAAGGCTCTTTTTTTCATAATCAAGAGAGGCTTGCGCTGCCAACATGGTTGATTCATCGGCAACCCATGCCGCACGTGCCGCATCGAGTGTTTTCTCAGAGATATTCTGCTGATCGCTATAGAGTGCCTGCAGCCGCTCATATTCTTTTAAGGAGGCAAAGAGATACCCCTTTGCCTTTTCAAGCTGCTGCTCAGCTTGAACGATTCTGCTTCGTGCTGCGACCAATGGTTCAGCGGAAAGCACACTCCCATAGGCGCGAATCTTGCGTTTCATGCTCTTTTTTTCGAGAGAAAGAGTGGTAATACCGCTGATTTTTTCGCTTGTTTTGTTTAAGATTACTTTGTCCTCTTCGGAAGGAAGCGCTAAGGATTGCCCCATAAGAAATAGTGACACCAATGCCATAAACGTCTTCATACTATATTGCCTCCCCTAATGGCTGCTGGAGTGAATCTTCCAGCAACCCTAACGTCATTTGCGCCTCTATCAAGGCATTTAGATGCAGCTGTTTTGCTTTGGATAAAAGGAGCAGATCGCTTAGGTAATAGAGCCGATCTACCTCCCCCTTTTGCAACAGATCGAGACTTGCAAGACATTTTTTTTCTTGGCTCTGAACAAGATGCATGGCATCATTCACT
>JAFEGS010000325.1 GCA_018239705.1 Verrucomicrobiota bacterium
AGCAGAAAGCTGCTCTGATGCCGGTCCACTTTGCAGATACTCACTGGATTGTAGATGGCCAGCACGTGAACATCTGCTTCTACCACGATCCCCTTGTGAAGACAGTAAAATTGGGCATCATCCTTGCTGATAGCCGAGGCCTTCTCCCACTCAACCAAAGCGAATGGGTAGAAAACAAGCCATGGCTTTTGACAAAGACTGCTGTTGCACCGGTTAACAACCAGCTCAGCTAAGATCCGAGCTTGAAAACCTAAAAAATCGAACGGCTCATGAGCGATCCTCATGAGCCGTTTTGCTTATATGAGATGTTTTTCTACACGTGCCTGGAGCTGCTCTGGAGAGAGCTCTCTCATTGCGTAGTTTCAATTTTTCCGTAGAAACAAGATACTTCTTACCCTTTACTGCTACAACGGCATAAATACCAAAAAATTCACCAAGAGCAATGGCTATTCTTCTCACTATCCCCGCTTTACCTATATCGCGACCTGCTATTCCAGCTCTCTCTCCGATCGGCTCTAATCCCTCATCAAAAATAACGTATATATTTTTATGACCGGGGATTGGTTCTTGAGAAGCTCCCATACTTTCACTCCATAAAAGCATACTCTTCATTTACTTTATTATTAATATAAAAAGCAATATAATAAGATTGAAATATAAAAACAAAGGCAATTGTATGTCAATCGAAGAGAAGAAACTAAACTTTGATCTAATAAGCGATTGGAGCACTACAACTTTTACTAAAATATCAGATCTGGACGCAAAGATCAAAAATCTAACAAACGAATATTTCAAATGTACTGATTTGTCTGAAAAGCTGCAGTTATCTGATCTCATTCATGAAAACATATCTCAGCTGCAAAAACTAGAAACAAAAGTCGATAACGATATCCGCAATTTATCAGCTCGCTTTAAAAACATCGATAATAGCGGTGGCTTTACCGATGAGGAGCTCAACGCCTATATGGCCTTTACGGCATCAAAAGATGCTATCAAAGCAAAACTCACAGAATCTAAATCAGAAATAAATACAAACGATATGGAGGCTGATTTAGAAAAAGCATTCTCCAAACTTGAAAAGGTGCAGGAGGAACTACCGCCTCTTGAACAGTTACAGAAGGGAAGCGTCATACTGGAGCACTTTACGCATAAAGATATCGCAAAGGATGGAAACTGTCTCTTTGCAGCTATTGCGTATAGCCTGGATGGTACAGAAGATACCCATGCGGCAGTGAGAAAGCGCTGCTGCGATATGTTACAGATAGAAGAATTTGGAGCGGAGCATCTTTTGAACACGCCACATTCTGAGGAAGGTCTTAAAGATTATTATGAAGGCTGGTGTGTACGCAAGGCAGAAGATGAGCTTGGCCTGAAGGAGATGCCGAGAGATATGGAAGTACGAGCGGTATTGGTGGAGCAAGGAAAAGAGATCATTCTATCTGAACTCAGCACAAAATTGCAGAGAGAGCCAACCCCGGTAGATATATACAGGGAGTTCATGAGCCAGGATAAATCGCATGGGGGAGAGGTAGAGCTCGAGACAATCGCTAAGGATATACAGCGTCCTATCATCGTATTCAGAGGCCAAGGCGAAAGGATCACCGCTCAGTCACAGGCCAGTGTCTTTGGAGCTGAATATGAAGGAAAGACCCCTATCGTGCTCTACAACATGCCAGGCCATTACGATGCCTATATACTGAAATCTGGTCGTTAATGAGCAAGTGCCCTGTGAAGCGCCTCCTTTTTTGCCGGCAAGGGCCCTTGGTAGTACTCTGCTAACTCAGCAAGTGTAGTCCATCCCCACCAAGTTGCTGTCCACTCATAGCAATAGAGGTCATTGATATCTGTACGACACTGAAGCGCCTGCTGCTCACTATCCCACAAAAAGAGCGGTGCTGTATTTACCGATCCCTCGACCACAACCTGCGGTAGTAAATTATTGATTTGCTCGCTTATGCTGCCTTCATTTGGGTCGATGCCGTGCTGGTAGGCAAAATAGATCTCATCGGCTGAGAGCTGCATTATCTGCTGTAGAATTGTACGACTTGGTTCACTTTTTGCGTCAAGATAGTAGCCATCGCCATAGGCTGTCCATTCATCGCCATTGCGGTTTCGTACGCGTAGCCCAT
>JAFEGS010000326.1 GCA_018239705.1 Verrucomicrobiota bacterium
CGTTCATGGAATGGGTAGAGAGTTAGCTACTCGAAGAAGTGATGAAATAAGGCGACTGCGTGACAGAGGCGATAAATTGGCTCAATCGATGAATGAGTTCTCTGAGCACTTGTCAGCATTTTCTTTCAGAGGAAGTGAACATGATAATTGTCCCTACCCAGATGCGACAACTCGTGGAGGATTTTTCGAAACAGTTGGTGATGTCATATGGGAATATAAAACAGACATTGCAATCACAGCAATCTGCCTGATGCTCCCTGGAGGACAGGTCGCAGCTCTTGGAACAAGAGCGGGCTCTGCTATGATAAGAGTGTTACCACGTATCGCCTCTTGGACGAGATCATGTGCTACAAAAGTTGGGGGAAATGTTACAAAACTCCTAGGATTTGAGCGAAAAGTGGCCGCCACCACTAATACAACTACTCAAGTCGCAGGCAAAACACTTACTAATTCGAAGGAATTATACGATTTAGATAGGTTATCAGCAGCTGGACAAGCAATGGACAGGGGTGGGTTAACACGAGCAGGAAGAGCTTTGGAGAAGCATGGGGGTCGGCCTAATAGTGTTTTCCCAAAACCTACTGGAACACTCCTTGACAAAAATATAGGGGGACAAAATTGTTTAAATGATATTTTGACCCACCCAAATGGGTATATCAAATCTAATAGATTTGGTGGAGTTAATTATTATAAACCAGATGGAAGTGGTGCATGTTTTTGTAAGGACGGAACATTTCGCGGATTTTTGGAGCCTAATTTATGACTGAGATTAATTTTGAATTTAGCGTTGGTAGTGATGTCGATTTTGAAGATTTGGTGGCTGATATTGGATTTGAAAATAATTTAGTAGCACTTCTAACACAAGAAGAAGGATTTAACAATATAAGGATTCGGATTTATCCTCCAAAAGATAAAGAATATTGGGATTTTAAATTAGATGATTTTATAGATGTTGTTAAATTAGCTAAAAATCGATTGTGGGAATTAAGAAAAACCCAATCTGAAGAGGAATGATCGGACAGCATACTGGCATCAAGAATCAGGGAGTCTGATCATCCGAAATTCACGCGCTATAGATGGTGGCACTGCCTTCCAACCAAAAAATGGAATCACTTATTTTAATGAAACGCTAAGGTAAAACATGAAATTATTAAAAAATAATTCAAAATCTACTGAAATTCTGTTATCTATTGATGAGTTATTGACTATTCATCAATCTTTAAACGAAATTTGTAATGGAATCGATGTATTCGAATTTCAAACACGCATTGGGGTGTCTAGAGAAGAAGTTGTGGAGTTAATGAAAGAATTTGCCACAGTCATAAATATAACGGAAAACAATTAGATGAGTAAAATCACCCCCATACTTATAACTTATAGCCCTGCCTATGTTTTCTGATATAGCCACAGATCCGAAAATTCAATGGGAGCAAATCACGGGAAAAATCGCGGTACAAACTACCAAAAGCGGATGGCCCGTAAGATATCAAGCAAACGGAGTGCGAGAGGGAGTGGAAATAAGAGTAATTATTGAACCAGGCGGAGAGGGAATTATTACTGGGTTTCCAAGTTAATGATATTTTTTCAGAAATAAAAAACAAAGAGATTATATTTCATGACTAGTAATTCTGATAGTTCTTCTGTATTATACGAATTGTTAAATGAATCAATGGCATTACTTCTTAAGAATGATGTTAAAACAATCATAGAACTAATCGAACACAACGAGTGCGGAGTGGCCTATGAAATACTATGCACTCAACTTTATGAATATGACGTTCAAATTTCTAGCAATTTTTATGAAAAAATATTTTCTCTTGGGAAAGCTATGGAAATGCAACCTTCTTACTGGTTACCGCTAAAAGAATTAATCAAGAATGGGAATGATCAAGGTCATAAGGGTAAGGGCCATGGACAGAGTTGATATTATTACGGCTTATCCTATTCCTTAAAGTTTTTATTATAATTTAGAGGAGTTCCTATATGCGCCATGCTTTGATACCTCCCCCTAAAAATGCTCGGTATAGAGGACTCGATGATGAGCGCGATGAATCGCTGCTCATAATTCGAGGTTTAGGTGGTAGCAAAGAAGCTAGGTCGATTTGGGGTAAGCTAACAGGATATA
>JAFEGS010000327.1 GCA_018239705.1 Verrucomicrobiota bacterium
GCCAAGTTGAGCTCAAGCAGCCGCTCCCACAGTAGCTCAAGACTTGTGCTCGCAGAGTACTTCTGCACACCACCTGTCTGTGCAATGCAGCTCTCGAGCGGGGTAAGCCAGACATCGTTTGCCGGGTGGACAAAGTAGACCATCGAAAAGCGCTCATAGCCTTGCTTTTCAGCAAGCACGCGATGGCGAGAGCTCACAAAGAGGCCGTTTGTGAGGTGTTGGAGCTTATCGCCAATATTAATCACAAAGGCATCTTCGGGAACAATAACATCTTGCCACTTCCCATCTATGAGTACCTGTAATCCCTTTGCCGTTGCATGAGGCAGGATGGTCAGAAAATTGATGTCGGTATGCTCTGCAGCCCAGAAGAGAGGTTTGCGCTTATCTAACTTATCGATGGCTGGGTAGTAGAGCGCTCTGAGCAGCGTATCGCCACCTACTGTCATGTCATAGAGGTGATCTTCTTCTAGTTTTGTGGTAGCATTTTTGTTAATCACTGCTACAATAGCCTGCAGGAGTGGGCGGGTGTACTGGTTCAGCTCGTTATAAATGGCAGTCATTGACTGCTTGAACTCTGGCTGGCCCTCCGGCCATACATTTTCAAAAAGGCCAAACTTTGCCATTGCCTCTGGCGAAAGATCTGGTCCAACGGTAAAAAATTCTTTAAAGTCCTTTTCTTGCTTGCCTTTGGCCCTCTCTCCTGGTGTAAAGCCACGCTGGCCTCCAGAGAGGTTCGAGCAGGAAGTTTTGAGATCGCTATCGCCTTTAAAGAAAAGAGCTGCCTCCTTGTAGGCTGCTTTAGTGATGTCGCGATTGACGCCGGTATTGCGAACAGCAAAAAATCCCGTTGTGGTCATTGCATGCGAGAGTGTGTCTAGAAACTGCTCTTGCTTTTCTGCATCGTAGAAATCGTTCATATCAACAACTGCAATAGCGCTCGTAGGCTTCGGGGCAAAGATCGCCTCCATAACGTAGTCCTCAATACAGCCGTACGCACTATGTAAGGAGAGGCAGAGAGAGAGCGTAGCGAGAGCAAATTTCATGTAAAAACCTCCGTAAAAAAATTGACCATTGATTGCCAAGATCGCTCGTTCGCCTTGGGATTGAAGATAAGACCGAGTGTTTTGTCATTAGCCTGTGGGACAGTAAAGGCATGGGATGTCCCACCATAGATGTGCATCTGCCAGTCGATATGGGCCTCTGTAAGCTCATCCTGGATAGCTTTGATATCGCTTGAAGAGACAAGAGGGTCGTCATGGCCGTGCAGGATGAGTATGGAGCCTTTGATGTTTTTGGCAAGAGGCACTGTTTTTGCATGCATTCCTGCCATTTCAGCTCCCAAGACGGCATGAAAGCTCACAACGCCTTTCAGGTCTACTCCGGAGCGGAAGAGCTCGATGATGGTAAGACCGCCAAAGCAGAAGCCAATCCCGCCAATGTTGCTCTTGTCTACCAGTTCAAGGGCTGACACTACATCATAGGCTGCTTTGATGCGACTTTGCAAAAGCGCTCTATCCATAAACAGGGGGTGCATCATAGCAAGAGACTCATCGTTTGTGGTGACTACCTTGCCGTCGCCATACATGTCTGCACAAAAGGCCACATAGCCTAAGTTTGCCAGCTGCTCTGCCTTATTTTTGGCAAATTGGTCGAGACCTCTCCAGGCGTGGGCGATAATGACGGCAGGGCGTCTCGTTTTCACCTTGGGGTCATAGACAAGATAGCCGAGGAGTTCGGTGCTCCCTTGGCGATAGGAGACTGTTTCTTTGTGCATAGTGGTTATCCTTTGATTACCAAGTGGGGTTTGAGCCTTGCGACCATTCGTGCAAGCCCCGCCTCTTGGACTGCAGTTACTACATCTTCTACGTCCTTGTACGCATCGGGCATTTCTTCTGCAATAGTTCTTGTTGAGCAGGCCATTACCTGTACTCCCTGAGAGGCCATGTGGCCGATCAGGTCTTTGCCGTGCCACGCTTTTGATGACTGTATGCGGCTTCGTTTTCGGCCGGCGCCGTGGCAGGCACTGCACCAGGTAAGTCTATTTCCCTGCCCAACCAGAAGGTAGCTTGCCCTTCCCATATCTCCCGGGATGAGCACAGGCTGTCCTGTTGTGCGGTAGA
>JAFEGS010000328.1 GCA_018239705.1 Verrucomicrobiota bacterium
GCCCTCTATCTATGGAAAGTGCTTTGTTTCTATTGGTATTTTGGAATCGTTTGCGCTTTTTGCCTTCGTGTTTGCTCTGCTTATCATCAGGTAAAAATTAACCGCAGAGATCGCAGAGAAAGGTATTTCTCTCTGCGATCTCTGCGTATGAGTACCATTGAGAGTTTGTTCGTGTAAGTATAGTAAGGAGAGGCAAGATTTAGGATATTTTTTAAAGAGAACCACCTTGAAAAAATATAGACAAATGAATATAATAAATATTATTAAAAAATTTATGTTATTATTCAATGCACATATGTAAATTTATACAAGAAAATTTTCTTTTGAGCGTCTGTACACTCGGTTTAGCCATTGTTGGGTACATTGGATACCATGCAGTGCAATGGATCATTACTAAATGCCAACAAACAGAGAAAATTGATCAAGTCGCTCAAAAATGTCTTTCTTCTGACCCTCAATCACCATCTAATAAAATACTCCTTGATAAAGTAACTAAACTAGATATCACAGAAGGACAAGTGCAGACAGGTCAAGGAGAATACATTGTATTTCATAACTTACCAAATAGCGATAAGAAAGAAGTGTCCAGGGAGACCTACGAACAAGTATATCGCGTTCTTAATGAATATGCGCCAGCAGCAATCGTCAATCGAAATATCGATACAGCAATGAGTGAATGTACTAAACGGTATGAAATAATTACTTCTAAAGTAAAAGAAATTGACCCAACTTTAGCAGTAGTTTTTATCCCTCGAACACTATATGAATTAATTTTTATTAGGAAATGTATTCGAGAAGATGTAAAGAAACAAAAAATTTGTGAAGAGCTAGCCCCACGGAAACGGACCACACTTGAGCTAGAAGGCGAACATGTACCAAGCAAAAAGTGCTGGCATCTTTGTTACTTTGATGATGTAGGCGATAATAACAACCTTGGGGTTCGAGAAGTGGCTTACCGCTTGAATCGCACAATCAATAAAGCCCTGTGCCCAAAACCTGGCGGTTTTACACACCAAGAGCTTGCCCAATACGCTGAACGAGAAATTGAATTCCTAAAGGATCATCATAAAAATGGTCTAGCCACAATGGAAACGCCTACACAAGATATACGTTCAATCATTGACCACGCTCCGATGCCCGGCCCAACTATTAATTTTGGTGGCGAATACACAAAATCCCCAATAACACCCATGGGGATCCGGAATGACACCGACGCTGAGCTCATAAGAAATGCCATAGCTATAGACTGTAGTAAAGCCGCACAAGGGGCATTTTTCCTGTACAGAGGTGCGAATTTTGAAAACGATGCACCATGCCTAAACATAGATCTCAATATCCCATATAGTCTTTCCTATGGATCTAGCCTTTTTGCGGGGTGTCTCTATGATGGCGGCGCTACTGCTTTCCGATACATGAGAAATGAGCAAAACGCCTACGCTATCCCAGTACCTTTTGACCAATTACATACATCGCCGTTTTACATCCCGCATACCAATACAATCGTACAAATTTTTGGAGAAGGGGAATGTTTTCATGCCCGTACAAAGGTCTGGAAAGAGGCTCACCTCCAGAGCATAAAAGGCATAAAAGGTATCATCAATGGTGATCAAAGGGATCACTTACGCTCTGACTTTACAAAAGAAGGGCTTATTGCTGAATTTCAACGCTATAAAGACATGGCTCTTCACTTGAAGTGAGATAACATAGCAACAATATGCTGCTAGGTGTATGCTGTTGAGTGTTGTTTTTTTTCCGCGCGTCTGTTACATTTAAATTTATATAGAGGTAAGTGAAGATTATGCCCGAGATTTGTCGATTTTTAGGAATTGTTATTCAAATTTTTTATGACGACCACAATCCACCACATTTTCATGCACGTTATGGAAGCCAAAAAGGCACATTTGACATAAGATCTCTCAACATGATCGAAGGAAATCTCCCTATCAAAGTACGAAATTTGGTTACTGAATGGGCCGATCTGCATAGGGAAGAATTGCTTAAAGATTGGGAAATGGCTCAATCAGGAGAAGTACCAAACAAAATAGATCCCTTAGTTTAGAGGCTCCTTATGTTATTAGATATTATAAAAGTTGTTTATAGTTCAGACTATAAA
>JAFEGS010000329.1 GCA_018239705.1 Verrucomicrobiota bacterium
ACAAACGACACAAACGACGAAAAGGACGAAAACGACTTAAACGACGAACAACGACACAAAGGACGAAAACGACAAGCCGCAAGTCCTTTTTGTCGTTTTGGTCGTTGTTCGTCGTTTAAGTCGTTTTCGTCCTTTTCGTCGTTTGTGTCGTTTGTCCTTTTGGTCATTGTTTGTCGTTTAGTCCTCTACCTTTCAATTGCAATGCGAGCAACACATATGCTATAATACACCGCACATAACACAGGAAAAGTACCATGAAGACCCACGCCCTAAGGCTTCGTCCAGGAGAGGATGTCAAGCTTGCTCTCAAGACCTTCACGGCCGAAAAAGGCATTAAAGCCGGCGCTATTGTTACTGCAGTCGGCAGCCTCTCTCAGGCATCACTGCGCTATGCCGGCAGGCCCACAGCTACGCGTATTCAAGGCGATATGGAGATCTTGGCGCTCGTGGGTACTCTTTGCCCAGATGGCCCGCACCTGCACCTCACTGTCGGCGATGCTGATGGCAAAACTCTCGGAGGCCATGTCATGGATGGCTGTATCGTGCGCACCACGTGTGAGCTTGTTATCAGCGAGTATGACAACTTCACTTTTACGCGAGAGCTTGATCCTGCGACGGGCTATCAGGAGTTAGTGGTGAATACACGTTAGGCCGCGCAATACCCTAAACAGGTAGAAACGATGCGATTGAGCTTAGCCAACTGTCCACAGTGTGCTTTTATTTTCAGTGCGAGATCTAAGTCTCGAATTTCGAGTTTTCGCGTCCCATCATCTTCCGTGGTCTCCCAAGTTTCCAATTCATCTTCTGAATTATATCTGAGAGTTCCATCATCCATCTCTATTTTATGATTTTCTAAACCGGATTTCAGTTTACTGTACCTTTTCTCGATCCATTCCTGCAAAGGAATCGTGAATGTCTGAAAATTCTTAAGCGTCTTGTGGTCTGCTTGAGCAAAAACAGCCCTATCGATTTCATCACATCTTTCGCATAAAATCCCATTAAAAACAGATTCTACGACGGACTTGGCTTGTCTATGCACGAAAGCAGCTGGCTTATACTCGTCATAAGGATAGGTACTACATTTCCACAATAGGAGGTGCGCTCGCATGGTAGAACCGGCCAAGGCAGCAATACGCGTTGTCATAGAAGGGGATAAATGGTAACTTCTAGTACTTAGCAAGTTAAATACCATTTGTTTTGCCGGGTCAGAGAATGGCTGTTTCAAAACCAGTTCAATTAATGCACCGATTCTTGCATCGCTTGCTCCTAAAGCTTCCTCGAGAGGAAGTAACTTCCAGGCTTTTTCATACTCTTGAGACTGTATAGCTGTTTCAATAGGAGACCAATCTGTGTCGGTACCGTAAAGCCGTTCTAGATCTCTAGGACTATCGGTTATAGGTTCCATCTATCACCTCATTATTTTAATTTTTATTTACATACTCTAGTTATCGTAGCCTCTACTTCTCCATCAGCCAGGACAATGCGCACCTGCTGACCTTCAAAGGTATTGGCTACTGAGGATATAATCGTACCCTCTTTTTGCGCAAAGAGGATGCTATAGCCCTTTGTCAGTAGTTTTTTGGGATGGAGCGACTCCAGATGCCCTATAAGCTGCTGCAGCTGTTTCTTCTTGTCTGTCAGCTGCTTTTGCACGAGGAAGGGGATCTGCACTTCGAAGTGAGGGTACTCAAAGGCTTTCCGTCTGAGCTGCGCGCGCTGCAGCCAGCATCTATCGAGCATTTTACTTGCCTGGAGGAGCTGCTTCTTCTTTTCATTCGCATACTTAAGGGCGCAGGCGTTAATGCCGGCCTGCAGCTGCAGCAGGCGCTCGTGGTGCTGGCGGATGCGCTCGCTTGGTCTTGCCTGCGCTACCCGTTTTTGCAGCTGCGAAAGCGCTTGCCTCTTCAAGGCGAGCTCTTTGGTCAGGCGCAGGTCAATCGCCTCTCGCATCATATCGAGCCCCTGTATTCGAGGAGCGAGGAGGGCAGTGGTAGTTGCAAGTAGCGGGTTTTTGGTAAGGCGTGCCAGCTGCTGCTTGTAGTTGTTGATTTGTGTAGCAAGGGTGTGAGTAATTGATTTTTTTGCTTTTTGTAGCTTTGTGAGCAGTTC
>JAFEGS010000032.1 GCA_018239705.1 Verrucomicrobiota bacterium
CCACACCAATAGCTACATCTTCTACAACGGCTGCCCCGGTAACCACACCAATAGCATCATCTCCAACTACCGCCCAGACACCCACCACATCCCCACAAACGGCTCCCTTTGTGCCAACTACAGCACAGACTCCTTCTTCCAGCACACCGCCTGCATTTGTACCGCATGCTCGCATTGCTGCCTCTATAGCGAGCGGTCTCCCAGACCATTTCATTCCTTCCCCAGTTCAAGGCGCAAGCGCAGTTGCAGCCACTCCTCCTCAAAGCACCCCCGTCTCAACGCCTGCTCTTTCTACAGACCATACTCCAAGCAATGTGCGAGATACAATACACCTGAAACCGTCAGGTGATAGTGCTCAAACTGCTATCGTCAACGAATCGGGCAAGATACTCTCTATCGTAGACACCAAAAAAATCACGCCGCCTACTCATAAAACGCACATAACACATACCGCGCATAGCCAAAAAGCAGTACATGACGTCTCTAAAAGCTGGGATGCCGGATTTCAGTCTATTAAACCCTACACACCAACAGACCAAGTCATAAATCCTCAAGCGATGCAGCTCCAACTTGGACTTCTCGCATCAGTCTACTCACAAATGGCGCCTTACTGGTCAGTTCCTGCAGCAGTCTCTTTTCTCAGTATGACACAGGCCTCGCCAATAGAAAAGAGCATTCCAGAGGCAGCTGTAAAAGCCTATGCTGTAGCTATCAGCACACTGGTCTCAAATCCTGATTTTATGCAAATGGTTCAAAATCTTATTTTGCGAAGTGTAAAAAATCCTAATGCAATCACACCTGAGCAGCTCAACACCTACGCATCGGCACTGAAAATAACCCTGCTGATAAACGCGCTTGTAGTGGTTCAGCTCACGATCCTGAGAAAGGCCCAAGGCCATTTTTCACCACAAGAGCTGGTTGATATTATATTGGGCCACGTCCCAATTCCTCCTGAGGATGATATCTCTGTTGGGCTCATCAAACTCATCCAAGCAGAGTTAACGAACCTACCTAAGGCCATCTATCAAGCCTTTCTTGCCAATCTGCTCAGCACCTACAGCAACTCTACAGACGTCCAATCGCTCATCGATCCATCGATTCAATTTTTGAAATTCTGCGATCAAAGCTATTTCCAAAATCAGACGGCTGCAGAAAGTATATAAATAATTCTAGTCAAATAATTCCAAATATGTCATTGGGAGGGGAAGGCACTAAATGCCTAACAATTAATACATATGAGGAGATTATTATGCGTAGGTTCGCACTTATTACTCTGTGCCTTGTGGCTGTCTGTGCACACATACCCCTTTCTGCCGTCACCTTCATCAAATTAGGAAATTTTGCAATTGATGGTGTCACTTCAAACGGCGGGTTTATACTGGATGATGGTCATGCATACAAACCAGTTTCGAAGCACCAAAAGAAAAGCGCTAAATCGTGGCAATTGACCGACGTCATCATGCTGCTAAGGAAAAAAGGCGCCAAGAAATACCTCCTTGTCAATACAAGGACAGGTGAAAAATGCAAAATGAGAAATACATCCATTAGAAATTAATGGCCACAATTAACACTTTAAACCTTTAGAAAGGTACACTATGCGTTATATTATCTATACTATTGCTTTTCTTTTATCTTTTGCCTCAGTCTCTCCCCTTACTTCTGCGGTCAAACAGGTAAAAATCGGAGACTATGAAATTGATGGGTTTACCAAGAACAAACGGCTGATCCTCGATGACGGCAATGTCTACAGAATACGCAGCAATAAAGATGCAGTATCGACCTGGCTCTTGGGCGACACAATAATGGTCTTAAGGGGACTACATCCAGACACCTTCACGCTTGTTAACAAACGAACCGGCGAAGAAGCAAAAGCGGCGATTGTCACGTTATGAAGGTACTATCGAAACATGCATCGTATGGCCATTTCCCTGAAGCGACATGCAAACTCTCAGAGCTCAAAAAATATGCACACAGACTCATGTTTTTAGAGAAGCTCTTTAAAAAATGTAAAAGAGAGGCTGAGACGCGAGATCACCACCTCGTCAAAAAGATTGCATCCGGCAGGGCAAAAAAGGTCAAGCATCACCCAACCTATGCATATCTCGATAACCGAGTGGGCAATCTCAATGCAAGCCATGTAAAAATTGGTAAAGAGGTAGATTTTCTTCTTGCCGGCAGCCCCTTCAAGAGCAAAAAAGCAATTCGTGATCACTTGTATCACGCACTTATTGCCACCGATTGCACGCTCTGGTTTACGCTCAACGAGTGCCACGATCGACCAAAATTCTGGGACAAGCACTGCTTGAAAAAAATCAAGCTTCCAAAGCATTGGAAGATAACCAACGTAAAGGAAAAAACGGTAGCCAAAAGGGGCCACTCCAAACTGATCAAGTCCACACTGTGGGCAACCAATGGTATTGAAGCGAAAAAGATTATCCACTACCACTATGCCAACTGGCCCGATCACAAACCGGCACCGAGTGAAAAACTGCTTCTCAAGTGTGCAAAAATTGCAGCGAAGCATATGGAAACTACAAAAACAGCCGTCGGCATCAACTGCAAGGCTGGGGTAGGACGAACCGGGATACTGGCAAACCTCATCTACGGCATGCAGTACATCAAGAAAAAAATGGACCGGGGCAAAAGCCCAAAAAAGATCTCCATCAATCCGGCCGAATTAAATTACGATCTCAGACGTGGACGAAAGGGGATGGTTTCTCATCCTGCCCAATTTGCCCAGGTATGGAAGGCGCTCAGTCACTATGCTGCCTCGTTGCATAAATAACCCACCTGTTATATGATCGCCCCAACCATACAAAATATAATGGGGAATCATGAAAATACAGACGAGAAACAATCTCTTCCACCATGGCTTAGGTAATATTTTAGCTACCGGTAAACTTAAAAATAATAAACATACTCCAGAAGTCCGTAGGGATGAATTTGCTCCTAATCTTTATAAGATCAAGGACAAAAAACAGCGCGATGACTTGATCCTCAAATACATTCACAGACTTACCAAACATGCCACGCCAAAAGATGCACGGTTTTCTGACTGTAAATCGCTGCTGCGCAAGCTGAGAAAGGAGTCAAAGCACCATAAAACCTCCTCAAAAGTGCAAAAGGCAATTGCACGGGCTGACATCGCCTTCTCTTCAGCAGTGAGCAAAAAAGCTGCTAGCTCCTCTAAGGCGAGCGTTTATGGAAGATATCCTGAAGGCACCTGCAGCGTCTTATCACTAACAGACTACGCAAAACACAAGACAGGGCTTATTGAGAAGCTCTTTCAAAGATGCAAAGCTGACTCTACCAAAAATGATCCGGTGCTTGTCGGAAAGACAGTGGAAGGCAAAGAGAATCGCATCAATAAAGAGGCCTCCTCATTTGCCTACCTCGACAACCGCGTCGCAGACCTCAACGCAAGCCACGTCAAAATAAAAAATAAAGTAAACTTTATCCTTGCCGCACAACCAAAGGAGAAGGAAGAGCTTCGAGATCATCTTTACAATGCCATTATTGGAAAGGAGTGCTCTCTCTGGTTTACAGTGAATGAGAGCAAGAATAAACGCTTCTGGGCTAAGGATCAGCTCAAAGGCCTCAAACTTCCCGATGGCTGGGCCATAAAGCATGTGGAAGAAGAGACTGTTGGAGAGCGGCCTCTTGAGAGCGAAGAGGACAATAAGGGCAAAAAGCCTGTATTGATTAAGACAACCCTCATCGCAACAAGGGGTAAAACCGAAAGGAAAATTACTCACTACCACTTCGACAACTGGCTAGACAGCCAGCCGGCTCCTTGTGAAGAGCTTCTTCTCAAATGTGCAATAATTGCAAATAAGTACATCGAAGAGACCGGAAAGCCTGTCGGCATTAACTGTCGAGCAGGAATTGGGAGAACGGGTGTTCTTGCAAATACCATCTATGGCATTCGCCATATCCAGGAAGAGCTGAAGAGCGGAAAGCAGCTCAAGGACATCACAATCAACTTGGCAGAGCTCAACTACGACCTTCGTAAGCAAAGACAAGGCATTGTCGGAAATGAGGCCCAATTTGCCCAAGTGTGGCGCGTAGTGGGTGCCTATGCGAACATGCTGCAGCAAAAAGGCCATTAGCAAAAGAGCGCACCCAGAGGAGAGTATTCCTCTGTGTGCGCTCTGAGACACACTGATGAACGAACAAGAAAAAAAGCAAGTGTTAGCAGCATTCCGAAAAATCCCCGGCGTTGGAAAATCTATCGCTGAGGATTTCTGGGATATTGGGCTCCGATCGCTCGACGACTTACGAGAAAAAGACCCTGAAGAGCTCTATCAGGCATTATGCCACTACCAAGGATGCCATGTAGATCGCTGTATGCTCTATGTCTTTCGCTGCGCCGTCTATTTTGCGACAGAAAAACACCCTGAGCCAGAACTGCTTAAGTGGTGGAACTGGAAGGACCGTGTTCAACGAAGCACGTAATGGACGGAAGGGCCTTTACCTCGGCGTAGTAGCTTGCCAAGTTCTACAAGCTTTGAAAGCTTTCTCGTAGCTGTATTGCGGGAGACATGTAGCAGCTCGCACACATCACTGACCAAGACCGTTTTTTTCTTTTCCGCAATTTTTAAAATCAATGTTTCTGGATCCATAGAGCCGATATAATGATCAGGAAAGCGAAAAATCACTTTTACAAAATCTCCATCTTCTTTAAATAACGGACGATCAAGACCTGCTTTTGCACAAGAGTCCAGCATGAGTTTGATACCTGTGCCTAGCTTTTCTATCAGCTTAAACTTCCTTGCAAGCTGAGCAAGATGAGGATTTCGCAGGCACGTCGTACCATCGCCAAGATGAGCAATATCCACAAGCCCTGGAAAGCAGCCTGGGCTAAATATTTCAAGACGATCTTTCCATATTGCTACTTTAACTGGCCCTGCAATGGTGTATTTACGGTGAATTAACGCATTAATAAGTGCTTCACGAAGGGCTTCATCCGGAACTGGCATACTTCCTGTGAGTCTTGGTCCTTTAAGAACAAAATTCCGTTCCAGCACTTCCTGCAAGACCAAAAGTGTCTGGCTAACTAACTGGGGAATAGTACCTGTAAGTTCGCGTGTCATAATGATCTCACGGCCCTCTGTTCCTTTAAATTCTGTACACATAACACTTGCTTCGGGAATGTAACGACTAGGTTCATCCTCACTAAAAAAAAGCACTCCAGCCACAGTTGGAAATACTTCTGCATGATTTGTATCACTGATTTTCAGAACATGATCTGCAAGAAGCTGCCTTTGAGCAACTTTACCATATACAGAACTCAGGATCTCTTTTGACAATACGATGTTTTTATCACATATCGGCTCTTCATCATAGGCTATTCTCCTCGTCTCTCTCATAAGGTCTTCAATATATTCTGGTGTTGCCACCCTCGTATGTGATCCGACTCGTAAATATACCCCCTTCGGAATCCCTTCTGCTTTCACATAGCATGGTTTTTTTGAAGCGGGTGTGATTTTGACGATCAGTAGGGACTTTTCGCCATAGCTTTTTTCATAGAGGGTTGCCAAAAGAGCAGGTTGAGTTGAATCGTAGAGGCAGTCAAGGAATTCCTCATACATTTTTTCTCGATCTTGCTCAGATATTCCTATGATTTTTCCTGTTCCATCTTCCACACCAATGATGATTTCTCCACCTACACCATTTGCAAAGGCAACACAGGTTTTAATCAACGCTGAGAATTTTGGAACTATTTCCTTAAATTCGAGTAACTTAGACTCACGCTCATCAATGTAATTTGCCATAGATGCCCCCTATCTTAATTGCACCACACTATTACTATTGCACCAAAATTGCACCATGTCAAGAACAATTGCACCAAAATTGCACCATCTCTAGAAGCTGACTACTTGCGACAAATAGCTTGGTTGCTTTCTGGATCGGTGTCGCCTTCTGTGTTAATCATGAAGAGGCGTGAAGAGCTGTTCAGCTGCAGTGTCTCTTTCAGCTCCTGCAAAAGTGGGTTCGTACATAGCTCAACAAGTAAACCCAAAGGCACAGCGCCCGATTCGCCTGAGATAATCCTTGGATCTTGCCCAAGTGGGTTTGCAAGGAGGCGCATGCCCTTCGCCGCTACAGCGTCAGGACAGGTCACAAAGCAGTCTGTGCAATCTTTCAGTATATTCCAGGCTAGTGGATTTGGCTCTCGGCACGCAAGTCCTGCCATAATAGTAGAGAGATCCCCACTTGCGCTTTTTGGCGAGCCGTCGCTCGAGCAGCTAGACTGGAAAAAAGCGTCGGCATGTGTAGGCTCAACCACGATCACTTTTATCGATGTGCCAAAAAGCTGCTGCAGCCCTTCCACAATAGCCCCTGCGAGAGAGCCTACACCCGCTTGTACAATCACATGGGTGGGAGGCTGAGTAGAAGAGGAGGGGTTTGTGGTATCAAAGCCCAATAGCTCTACCGTTGTTTCCCCCATCGATTTTCACAATATGTTCAATCTCTATTCGATTGCCTGGACGCTCGAGAGCCTCGCCTTGAGGCAGTCTTTTGAACATATCACTACTGCAAAGATCGCTGTAATGGCTGAGGCGAACGAGCGTCTCCTACAGGCCTTGCAAGCAGGAGATCCCTACAAGGCTGTGAAGGCCGATAATGACTTCCATGCCGTCTATATTGAGCTATCACATAATGATGAGCTTTGCCAGATCCTTACAGGGATTAAACAAAAGCTCAAGCGACTCGAGCTCTACTACTTTGGAAAAGCAAAGGATATTTTCCGCTCTTTTGATGAGCACCTATCAATAATTGACGCACTCAGAAAAAAAGACCTTTCACTTGCTCTACAGGCAGTCGAAGCAAACTGGCAGGCAAGTTTTAAACGTATTGAGGATAAATAATGGTACCTTTACAGAAACCACAGATCGAAAAGCTGCTATGCGACTTGATTCGCATTCCATCAGTCAACCCACACCTAACTGAAGACAAAGAGAGTAATGAAATGAACCTTGCCCTCTTTGTACGCGACTGGCTGATCAGTCATACTATCAAAGCACATATTGAAGAGGTTGAGCCGGGAAGGCCCAACGTCTATGCAGAAATTGGGGATGGAGATGGGAAAACGCTCTGTTTTTGCGCCCACCTCGACACTGTTGGTGTTCAGGAGATGACTATCCCTCCTTTCGAGCCTACTATTGAGGATAAAAGGATGTATGGCCGAGGAAGTTGTGACATGAAGGGCGGGCTTGCAGCCGTTCTCAGTGCAGCTGCGGCTCTAGCCACAACAGGCGTGAAGGGAAAGTTGATTCTTGCACTTGTATGCGATGAAGAGTATGCCAGTATTGGCGCCGATGACTTTGTAAAAAGGCATCGAGCAGATGGCTGCATCCTTACTGAGCCTAGCGATCTAAAGATCGTCATGGCCCATAAAGGCTTTCTCTGGGCAAAAGTAACAGTCCCCGGCAAAAGCGCCCATGGAAGCCGCTGGGACATAGGCGAGAGCGCGATTTCAAAGATGGGCAGCATCCTTGTAGCGCTCGATGAGTTCGACAAGAAGGTGTTACGACAACGCAGTGACAGTCTAGTAGGACCTGCCTCTATGCATGTAAGCCTCATTAATGGAGGATCGGGGATCTCTACCTACGCATCCTCGTGCACTGTTCATATTGAACGAAGAACACTTCCATCGGAGGAAAGGCACGAAGTGCAGGAAGAAATAGAACGAAAAATTCATAAAGCCTGTCCAGATGCTGAAATAGAGTGGTATTTTCATAGGCCCTCCATGTACTGCGATCCAGAAGAACCAATAGCGAAAAGCGTCAAGACAGCCTTTCAAGAGGTGCTCGGAAGGGAAGGTGAATGCTCAGGATTTGGTGTATGGACAGATGCCGCAATCTTCCAGCAGGCAGGAATCCCCACCGTCAATATAGGACCGATTGGTTTTGGACTGCATGAACCTGTCGAGTGGGTCGATATAGACTCTGTGGTGCAGACAGCCTCCATTCTCTTCCATGCGGCTAATTCCTTCACAAATAGCTCTTGAAATTAATTGGGCCATGTCATATCCAAGAGAACCCCGGAGGTTTATATGACAGGTTCTTTTGGTGTTGTCGAAGGGTTCTACTGGCAGAAAAACGATGCCTATAACGGCCAATATGGAGACTATTCCCACGAGCAGAGACGTGAATTACTCGAAT
>JAFEGS010000330.1 GCA_018239705.1 Verrucomicrobiota bacterium
CTTTGCCATCCCCACAGTAGTTACTGGGGCATTTCTTGCTGCTTTGGTGCTGGTGATGCTGCTCGGAGGGATCAAGCGAATCGCTTCGTTTTCTGCAATGCTTGTGCCTGTGATGTTTGTACTGTATATCGGCGTAAGTCTCTGGATCGTACTCTGCAATATCGAAAAGATTCCCGAACTACTCATGGTGATAATCAATGCTGCCTTTTCACCCCAAGAGATGGCCACAGGAGCCATTATTGGCGGGATTACTCAGGCTATGCGCTGGGGCATTTTTAAAGGAGTCCATTCCAATGAGGCAGGTATTGGCACACAAACTATCCCACACTCTATGGCAACGGCAAACCCTACAGAGCAGGGAGTTCTTGCAATGGCCTCTACCTATTCGGCCGGTTTTGTCGCTCTTTTGTCAGGCTTTGTAGCGCTGATTACAGATACGTGGCAAGCGAGCGATCTTTCACTCGGCATTGCAATGGTAGCAGCTTCATACCAGCTCTATTTTTCAACTGCCGGCATTGCCATAGTGGCTGTTTGCGCCTTTCTTTTGGCCATTGGCACCGTTATAGGAAACAGCTACAACGGTGGCCACTGCTTTCAATACCTTACTCGCAGTAGGTTTTTGGGAGTCTATTACGCGGTATGCGTAGCAGTTGTTTTTGTAGGAGCCACCTCTAACGTGACCCTTTTTTGGGGCTGGTGCGATATTTTTCTGGCAGTAACAGCCCTTACAAATATTTTAGCGCTTATGAAGATTGTACTATCTGATACTGCACGGCAGGGAATAATCTCGAATTCAGGTATTAGGAACTTGTAAAATCACTTTTAAGCACTTCTTCTAGTACTTCGTGAAGGCCTTTTTGTCCGGAGGAGACCAGCTCGATCATTGGAGAGAGGCTATCGACGTAGAGAAGAAGTGCTCCTAGCAGTGTGCATACAAGCATCGTAGGGATAGTGTTATGATGACAGTATAGCACGTGTCGGTAATAGATGACCCCTTCAACTTCGCTCAGGCCAAAAGCAGGAAAGGGGAGACTTTTGTTTATCAAAAGGAGAAGACGTGCAGTATTCTGGACGTTTTCTGCTTCACAACCATATGGGAATGGTAAAAATAGCTGCAGAAAATGGGCCTTTTCACTCTCCTTGCGAAGCCCAAGCTTTTGGGAGGTAGGTGAGAGTAGGGCCTTCCAGATGCGTGTATCTCCACCCCCTTTGAGGGTCACTTCTAGCTTAGGGTGTGCTTTATCAACCATTTCGCATTGATAGCCCTTTTGCTGAAGAGCCTCTTTCAGCGACTCCAAATGGGCTTTGTGTGTCATACAGTGACCTCCTTAGCAAGATATTCTAAAACAACAGTAGCGGGATCGCTCTCAAACTGTGCTACACTGTGGTTTTGATGTATGAGGAACGCTCGCACGGCGTCTTTACTTGCAGGATTTTCGCTGAAATGCTGCCGCAGGTCGCTATGCAGCGCTCGTACCTCTGTCCAGGACATATCACCAATATTTTTTGCCCAATCGACGTATCGACTTTCTTCCTTGATTCGCTTATCTTCATCACTCAGAGCAAAAATGCGCTCTTTGGTAGCCTGGATTTCATCTAATGCCCCATAGAGGTTGATCGTGGAATCGTGTATCTTTTTACTGCTCCTGCTTACCATCTTCTCTTCTGTTTCTAAAATGCCGCGTATATGCTCCGTGCGCTCTTTTATTTCCTTGTTGAGATGGCGTATCTCGTATTTGAGGGCAGCTATTTGTACCGGTGCTTTAAGGATATTTACTATTGAAGTTTCTTGTGCCAGTTCTATCTCAAAAAGTTCCTTTTTTAACAAAGCCTTCTTCTCTGTGTAGCTATTAATGGTTTCTATAATTGGTTTAATATATGTATCAATTTTTTGCTTTCTTTGCTCTGTCTCTTTGAGGAAAGCCTCCTCTTGCTCTCGTAGGCTATCAAGTTCAGCCATGGAGGACTTCATATGCGCGTACTTAAGGGTCTGAATGGGGGTTTCTAGCGATATTTTTGCCCCTTCCAAGCTGTGAGCAATGCGTTCTTTATTGGTATGTATGGCGTATGCTACTGCAGCAACTCCGGCTCCGGCTCCAATGACCCC
>JAFEGS010000331.1 GCA_018239705.1 Verrucomicrobiota bacterium
TCCATCTCTTTCTTGGGTCTGTGAATAACTTAGTCAGTATTGCAACGAACGCCATACTGGTTGTCATCTTTATGACGATCCTTCTTTTTGGAAAGCCGAATGGCAAGAGGGTAGAAAGCCATGTCTGGAGAGAGGGAGAAGATCAAATTAAAAAATATATAATACAAAAATTTTTGATATCAGCAATTACCGGTGCGCTCATAGGTGGCTTTCTGGCTCTACTGGGGGTTGATCTGCCGCTGGTATTTGGAATACTGGTCTTCTTGCTCAATTTTATTCCAAGTGTGGGCCCAATCATTGCAACGGTTTTGCCTCTTCCTGTCGTTTTGATGTCGCCGCAGATTTCAGGTGCTGCTGCCGTGCTGGCTATCGCTGTGCCGGGCGCTATTCAATTTATCGTCGGCAATGTCGTTGAGCCTCAAATACTTGGAAAATCTCTACAGCTTCACCCCATCGTCGTTTTACTTGCATTGATCTTTTGGGGCATGCTCTGGGGCGTTGTGGGAATGTTTTTGGCGATACCTCTCTGCTCGGTGTTAAAGATTATTCTACAAAACATCGAACTTACAAAGCCGCTCACTCACTATTTTGAGGGCGAGACGCCATTGACGACCCTTTAACATAGTAATGGCGCAAACGGTCCAGTTCGCACTGTAGATGCCTATCGCCTAGGTATTTGCTGCTAAAGGCAGCTTCAACTTTCCTGTGGCAGTCGTGGACAAAGATGTGGCATCCACCACTTTTCGAGGCGAGTTTTGCAGCAGTATAGATGCTTTGCATTCTTCCCGGCTTGTCATCGGCCCAGCCTTCAGGAGCGTCAACAAAAATGAGGTCCCATTTGGTGTCCCAGACATGGCTTGGAAGATCGAGTAAAAGCTCTTCTTCCTTATCTCGTTTCAGTAATGATTTCCACTGAGGTCTCGTCGTATTGTACTCCACAAGCAGGGCATTAACCTGAGGAAAGTCTGTGCAGATTTTGTCATACCAGAATGCGTTATTTTCCAAAAAAAGTGTCGTCCCGTGCTGGTTCAACCTATGCCAGAGGTCACTATCGTTGCCAAGACCGAAGACCAGCATGTTGCAAGGGCTGTGGCTCGTAAGCGTCTCTGCGATAAGAGAATATTCAGCAACTGAAAGCTGTCCAGGGTTTCTTTGGACCAACTCTTCTATTTCGCTGTACGTTTCACCCGCCTGCAGCACGGTGGAAAAGCCTAAAAAGAAGAGGAAAGTAAAAATATACTTACACATGTTTCAATGCTCCAGCTCATAGATGAAAATAAGGCCATGCTTAACGGCATCATCATACGGGGTAAGGTTTGATTTTGCACGACGTTTTTTTGTTTCGGGCTTTAGGTGCTTGCGAACATCACTGTCGTTATATTCCACCCATATGGATTTGTTGTTATCATCTTTTTCAAAGACGTAGCTGTAGGCATGGCCGGAAGAATCTCTGCCGACGACAATCGATACAAGCCTATAGCGCGCAAGGTCCTCATCTTTTGCGATCGGTATTTCAAGGGTGTAGGAGGGTGTAACCTGTGTGCGTGAAAATTCAGATCTGGTTCTATTTTCGCTTGTGGTGTGCTTTTCCAGAGGGCGATCGAGGTAGATCGGCAAAAAGGCAGGCGTTTTTGCTCTACTTAGAAAGGCTATTTTGTCCTCTTTCATAAGAGACTGCAAAGACCTTTTCTTTTCACTATTCTTGAGAGGTATGGTAAAGATAGTTTCACGATACTTTTTCTTTTTTTTTGAGTAGTAATACTCTATAGGTTCTGCCCCAATTTTTTGCAGAAGAAACTGTAAAAAAGGCATTTCTAAAAAGGCGCCATCCATAGGAGCCTTAAGACCCGCTTCAATTGCTAAGCGCTTAAAAGATCGGATCTCCTCTTCGTGTACCGGACGGCGCTCCTCCCCATTTTTACCCTCAGCAATGTCAAAGAGGGTAAAGAGCTTGGTTTTAAGGGCGTTTTTGTCCTCTTTTTGAGGGGCAAATTCCTTGCGAAAAGCTGCTGAGTTTCGTAGGGCTTGAATGACACTGATCATCCAGCATGAGTAGCGGTCATTTGTCATGCCTTCGCTTGATGAGCCGCTGTCGCCATG
>JAFEGS010000332.1 GCA_018239705.1 Verrucomicrobiota bacterium
GAGCAAAGCAAATAAAAATTTAACTATTAATTTGATGCCTATATTGTGTTGCACCCGGTAGCTACAGCCTAGAGCATGTGGTATAGATTGAATTTGAGTGTCGAGTCGTGAAACGTGGATTACACCAAAAAGCATTTGTTTAATTTGGTGTAATTTGTTGTGATAAATCTCATTACACTAAAATGAAAAAAGATGATTTGGTGAAGTTATGATCGAACCGTTACCTATATTTCACCTCCATATGATGATAAAATATATCTTTACAGCTGCAAAAACAGCGTCTCCAGCACATTCTGGAGTGGCTGATAGCGCTCAATTGCCTGCTTTGCCCATTTGAGGAGCTTGTCCACGCGGTCAAGCGCAACGCCTCTTCCCTGATTATAGCCTTCAATCATCGCCTCTTTTCTATGCGAAAAATAGAGGGTAGGGTTGTTTGCACCGATTGCTACCAGATCGCGGTAGAAGGCAGATATCATCCACAGGAGTTTCTCAGTGTCATTCAAGCGAAAGAGTGTGACAATGCCGGCGATCTCATTTTCTAGAAGCTCTTTTGCTGATGCTGACATCTCTTTACTGACCTGAGCAATATCCTCCTTCAGGGCAGCCTCTTTACCTTCACATCGAGTGTCAATGATTTTTTGAATCTCCTGGCAGGAAGTGGCAAGGTCGGCAAAATTCTTGTGCTTGAGATCGATGAGGAGGTCGAACATGAGCTTTTCGAGCTCAGGGTCAAGGCTTGGGCTCATTGCATCACTTCGAGGCCGAAAACGCATCAGCTGAGAGCGCGAACGTATGGTGCTGAGTATCTTTTCCGGGCGGCTGGAAACTAAGATAATAAGTGTATTTTTCGGCGGCTCTTCGAGTACCTTGAGGAGGGCATTGGCTGAGGTTGGCAGCATGCGCTCCGCATCGTCGATGATAACAGCCCTGCCGCCTGCTTCATAGGGGCTGAGGTGCAGATTTTCGATCACATTCCTGACAGACTGGATGCTCAGCATACCTGTCTTGCCCTCGGGACGAAGGAGCTGCAGATCGGGATGGAAAGGGTCTTCGAGTGTGCCTTGGGGCGAAAAGTGTTCGGAGATTTGGTGCAGCCACTCCTGGGCAAAGGCTGTGGCAAAAAGCCTTTTGCCTGCACCCTCAGGACCGGCAAAAAGGAGGAGGTGCGGCACTCGGTTGGTGCTGAGGAGGTTTGTAAGTCTTTTCTTTATTGGTTCGTTACCAACGAGTGTGTCAAAAGAACTAAACGCAGAGACGCAGAGACGCAGAGACGCAGAGTTACAACCCATTGGCTACCCTGGTCAGGCCATCTAAGAGCCGTCCTTGTCCAAAATTGAGGACCAGTCCAAGTCTAAGCCCTGTTAATCTTAAGTAAGTTAAAACTTGTGCTTTATGTACATCAAGCTCTTGTTCTTTGGCCTTTATCTCAATAATCACCTTATGACCCACAAGTAAATCAAGGCGCATTGGATCTCGAAGGCGGTGATTTTTATAAATCACTGGTATTTGAACCTGTGACTGTACTGGGATATCCCGAAGCTTTAGCTCATGATATAAGGCATCTGCATATAGACTTTCTAAGAGCCCAGGACCTCCCAGCACTTTATGAACCTCAATAGCAGCGTCTATCACTTGCTCCGACAATAGATTTTCTACCTTCTCTGCGTCTCTGCGTCTCTGCGTCTCTGCGTTGATCATTGCTGCCCCATCAGTCTTTCTACCTTGTCAAAGGCCGCCTCATAGAGCGCATCCTTACTCAACGTACCATCTAGACGGACAATTCTTTCGGGAAATTTTTTGGCAAGCTCAATAAAGCCCTGATGCACGCGCTTGTGAAACGCTAAAGCCTCCTGCTCCATCCTATCGGGCCCTACTCCCGCTGCTCTCTTATCGACTCTCTCTAGGCCAATTTCGGGGTCAAGATCAACGAAAAAGGTAAGGTCAGGCTCAACGCCACCACTCACCTGCCGGCAGCATTTCTCTACATAATCGGCTCCTAGCTCCTTCCCAAACCCCTGATAGGCAATGGTAGAGTCGGCAAAGCGGTCGCACAGCACTACAGCCCCACGGCCAAGAGCTGGCACAATCACCCTATC
>JAFEGS010000333.1 GCA_018239705.1 Verrucomicrobiota bacterium
CTTACAAATAACAAGGAACATGTTGCCGGTGATGTGACTGCTGCTGTAGGCCAGATGGTCGACAGTTTTGTGCGTGAGTGCGGCTAAAACTATGAATCATCGCACACTTTTTTAAGGAGTGTGCGATGATAGGTTGGCGTGGTTATGGAACGTCAGCGCCTAGGATCTTGGCGCCTCGAAGTCCAGCAACATAGCACTGCCAGGCGGTGTTCCCAGTCTCTGGGAATGGATAAATGCTGCTATCTACTACCATCAGATCCTCTACTTCATGCACGTGCAAGTCTTTGGAGCTGATAACACTATTGGAAATGTTCGTACCCATTGGGCAGGTACCCGTGTAGTGATTCGTCACGCTAGTTTCGCTGAAATTAAGCAAGCCTCCGGCGTCTTGTGCGAGCTGCTGCTGACTCGAAAAGTGCGAAGGGGGTGGATAAAGCATGGTGAGACCAGCTTCATCTGCAATCGCCTTTATCATATTAAAGGCTGCCACCGACGCAGAAAGATCTGAAGCAGGGTTGCTAAGGTCGCCATCTGTATAGAGCATGAATCGAATGTCCGGCTGCGTGAAGGGACTGTCATCGACGATGAAGGCCGTTCCGCTACTTTGTGGACGCAAGTACCAGCAAAACCCGCCAATAGCGTTCTGGGTAGGCGTAAGTCCAAGGGGTGTCAGAAGACCCGCTGGAAGAAGCGCTAGGTTCGGTGCATAGGCCGCTTGGAAACGGCGCTTGTTATCGCCGGAACCTGCCGGAGCAAAGAAATTCCTTCCATCAGAATAGGAAAACACATTTTCAGTGATCTGATCGCTTGGATTTTCAGGTTGCGTCATTGCAAAAAGGATACCATAATGCTCTTTAAGCCCTGTTCCAACGAGTGGGTTATCTACAAGAACCTCCACGTTGACTGCAGGTTGCTCGAGTACATCCTTTGGGCCAATTCCTGAACGCTGTAAAATCGCTGCCGAAAAGGGAGAACCGGCGCACAAAATGACCTTTTTGCATGCATAGGAAACAAAGGTCTTCTCACTATCTTTTTTAGAGTACTCGACGCCGATTGCCTTCTTTCCATCGAAGATGACGCGATGCACAAAGGCGTTCGATTCGACTCTGAGCTTGCGGCCATCGGTAGCCGTCCCATCATCTTGCAGTATGCTTGGCGGAAGAAAATCGCGACCATAGGAGCGCAGCAAGAAATCGGGAGTGCTATAGGCTTGCTCAGTCGATACGGCCGTATTGCCATCCGGTACATTATAATCGGGCAAGATTGGTGCTCCGGTGACATCCGAGACAGCATTCGTAAATAGTCCCGGAGTTAAAAGAGGCGTTACTTGTGAAATCTGCAGAGGGCCATGTTTGCCGCGATCATCAGGCTGAGTTGTGGTTCCGTGAAATGTCTCGAGGAACTTCATGCCCGGCAAAAGTCTTTTATACTTCCATTGGCGGTTGCCAACAGCTTTGGCCAAATCATCCCAGCGATCTGACGATCCTCGGACGTCTAAAAAGAAGTTGTGAGCACTTGAACCAAACCAGAGTCTTCCGCTGGAATACTGTTCGGAAGCAGCCCCTCCGACAAGGGCAAAATTATTATCCGGACAAAGTTTCGTGATCGTGTACTTCGAACTATAGGCAAGCTCATCGGCGTTTTGTGCGAAGAAGGCTAAACCCTCAGCGACAACCGGGTCATCTGATCGATTTATCCCCGCTTCGAGGACGAGCACGCTGTTTTTGAACTTTCCATGAACAGGATCTGAAAGATAGCGTGCCAGAACCGATCCTGCGGTGCCCAGACCCACTATAATGTAGTCAGCCGTATCTGTACCCATCTCCTGAGAATCATCCCTACAAGATTTAGACGAATGTGCTGAGCCAGATGCTAACTGAGAGCAGAGCAAAATGCTCATAAATAAAATTTTAAAGTAATGCATAAAAACTCCTTTCTTTGCTTGTTTTGAACAGTAAAATATTTAATTGAATTTAGCAATAGAACTTTTGTAAATTGCAGGTAGGCAAATTCCCTCCCAGCAGCTATACTACCGCTGTTTATTTTCGGAGGTATATGATGCGCACAAAAATTAAAATATTACTTGCACAGGACC
>JAFEGS010000334.1 GCA_018239705.1 Verrucomicrobiota bacterium
AATGGAAAATCGGTACTGCCTTGGGAACAAACGACACCGCTTCCCACTCTTGGAGAGTTTTATAATTTTCTCTGTACCTCTACGCTACCCGATGAGCGATTTACTAAGCTGAAAATGCAGTTTTTTGGTGGGAAGAGTAAGATAGCTATTGGTAATGTAGAAGATTGCAAGATAAAGTTTCAAAATCTTGAAAACACACAAAAAATCTTTAATAAAGAGCTTGCGTCAGCCAAGCTTGAAAAAAGCGAGTATTCTGCTCTTAAAGAAGAAAGTAGAAATATAAAGATTGAGATAAAAAACAGCAAAAAACCTACAAAAGAATTTAATAAATCTCAGTCTGAGAATGCATTCAATTCGATTAATAAAAAACTTATAGATTTAAATAGAAAGCTCAATGGCCATGAAAAACTGAGGCAGCTCATAATAGCTCATTATCATGTAGATGAAAATAAGCTACGAGAGATTAGTAAAATGTGGGAAGAAGAAAGGATGCCTCTCACGCCGCAAGATATAGCAAAATTTTTAAAAAGTGAGCCATTTCTTAAGATCGATCCTGTTGCACAAGAGCTGTTAGCAAAGTTTCCGCTCTTCAAGTCGCCAAGAGGTATCAGGAACTTACTAAATTTTGAGTACAAAATACAAGAAGTGAATCAAGTGTATGATTTGCCTTGGGAGAAGTTTGTTCTACCTACAGCAGAAGATTTACGAAATTATGTGCGTGAATGCACTATGGACGTGATAGAAGAAAAAACGAAGCTCTCTCCGGCGATTATTTGTAAAAGAATAATGAACTATACAAAGATGATCACAAGTGCCATTTGCAAAACACAAGAGGACTTCTATACACTCAACGCAATCTTGAGGAATGAGAAGTTGACGATAGAAGAGCAAAATGAGCTTGAGAGTAAGTTCAAAGTTCTTAAGGAGAAGATGAGGAATCAGATGGATCTCGTCCCTGCAAAAGCAGACGACTGTGCCATTATTGTCATTCGTCCGGGGAACAAGTAACGTCCACCCCCGTGCCCGTGCCCGGGGGCTTGTTATGTACGAGATTTATTGTACAAATTATCGTAAATGCTGTACAACTTACAGGGTCGTGTATACTCTCTAACCCAAGGAGTCAACATGCACCCTCTTCGTTCTTCCGGCGAAATCCCAAACTTAAGTGATGTCACCAAAGAAATCGACCTTCATAGATACCAAAACGTGCTCGCCTGCTTTGCTTTAGACGAGCTATTGCGACTGAGTGATCGTAAAATCTGCCAGCTCGTTGCTCTTGTCTTGCGACAGCCCTTTTCTGAAGGAGCAAAATCGCTGGTCTTTGACTTCCTGCAAGGAAGAGAGGAGCTTTTTGCCTCTCCATCACAGGTAATGGAAATTGCCGCAGCAGCAGATGCGACTATGCGGGCACACCTCCTCTTATGGCAGTGTGATACCCGACTTCCTAGTGGAAATCCACAAATTAAGGAATTTATTCACTCTACTCTTCTGGGAATTTTATTTTCAGAACGTCCAGAGGTCGATATGTCAGTTTTTGCACAAGCCAATACGAACAATCGCAGGAATTTCAAAATGATTATTTCTTGCCTCATAAAGGACTGTCAACACACCCAGCAGCAAAGGCTGCAGCAATTACTTCAAGACATCTTAGATGAGCTCAGATGCGAGCGTGTCGTAGAAAAGGACTCCTTTAGGTGAAAGGGCAATTGAGCCACTTTTTTGCACAAGAAGTCCCTGCTCACACAGCGAAGTAAGGGCAGATAGAGTCTCCTCTTGCAGCATGCCAAAGCGCTGTTGGAAGGCATCAAGGTCTACTCCTTTCCTCAGGCGCAAGGCCAAGGCAAGGAGCTCCTTTCTTCGATCTTCAACGGATAGCGCTTCTTCAAAGTCAATAGCAGAGACGCCTGCCTCTTGCAGCTTGCAGTAGCGGGAGAGGTTGGCAATATTGCGAAAGCGCCTATTTCCAAAATAGCTAAAGGCCGAAGGTCCCATGCCAAAGAAAAAGCGGCCTGTCCAGTAGCCTGTGTTGTGGCGTGACTCAAAACCCTCCTTGCAAAAGGCAGATATTTCATACTGCTGAAG
>JAFEGS010000335.1 GCA_018239705.1 Verrucomicrobiota bacterium
TGAAATCAGTGCCGCTCGAACATCTTACAGGTGCTGTTAGAAAGCATCTGGATGGGATCGGGCTTGGCAAGTTCCAATTTAATGTAGAGCTTCTCACCAAACCGTAAAGTTGACAAAATATTTTCAGATATGTATATACTTGTATAGACTTAAGTAGGAGCAAGTATGCTTAAAAAAGCAATTTTATCTGTGCAGAAGTGGGGGAATAGCCTTGCACTGCGCATTCCAGCTGCCATAGCTCGAAATGCTCACTTCCACATTGGAACCCAGGTTGAATTATCTGTCGAGAAAGAAAATGTAATCGTCAGACCCACAGGTCAGCGAAAACTCACACTTCAAGAGAGGCTGGATTTGTTTGATCCTGCGAAACATGGTGGAGAAGTCATGGCATCGAAATGCATAGGAAAAGAGAAGTTTTAATGTCTAAAGATGCATGGGTTCCACAGCGAGGCGACATTATTTGGATTGATTTTAACCCGCAAAAAGGCCGTGAGATGAGAGACATGCATCCCATGTTGGTGCTCTCTCCCAAAAATTTTAACTTAAAAACAGGCATAGTGATTGGCTTGCCAATGACTACAGCTGAATATAATGCTACAAACCCTTTCGCAGTTGAGCTTCAGGATCAGAAAGAACGTAAGAGCTACATTTTAGCTCATCAGCCTAAGTCTTTTGATTGGCGTCAGCGCAATGCGAAACTTCATCCAATGAAAAAAATCCCTGAGGATGTATTGAAGAGTGCTTGCGAGTTATTGAATCAGATTATTTCACTTGTCGAATGATGACTCGGTGCCATCAGCGAAGCAGCTAAGTACTGTGCTACCCACTCGCTTGGCCAGCTCACAAATACCTCGTACGCATATGTTATCTTCAAAAAAAAGACTCCACCTGCGCTGTTCGGCATCTTCAGCTCTGAGAGAATCGAAGGTGGTAGATCCAGGAGTGCAGTCGAAATGGCCGTGTGGGTATTGGCTGTAGGGGTAAAAATTGTTCATCCACCATTCGCCATGCTGAGGCGGCGGTGCGATCTGATGAGCCATAGCAAATGGGCTGCCCAGCTCAGAATAATAGAGCACGCGTTCTATCACAGCGGTCAGCATGATCGCCCCACCAAGGAGCTTTTCTTTGCGAGCTAAGCTTTTGTTTTCTTTCTCGTCTTGACATCCTGCGAAGTAGACAAAAGCCCCTACACAGAAAGCCGTTAGCGATCCATTAGAATTATTTGAAACTGACATGAGTATTCCTTTTTTGGCTATTATGAGCGGAACATAATAGCCGATTTTAGGTATACTGTCTACTAGACCTCTTTCATAACCCCGGCGATCCGATAAAATGGATCTTTTTAGCCATCTCTCGCGGCCTAGATTTTTGCCTACCCTCCGGGTATGTCAAAAATCTGGGCCGCGAGATCTGACTAAAAATCTCTCATTTTCTCTGATCACCTAGGTTATGAAAGAGGTCTATTCATAGGATTTTGTGAGACGATGTTTAAGCAAGATATGACCAGGTCAGAAATGGTAGCAAGCACAAATTCCTTTATACCACTGCTTTCGCTCTCTGTCTCTTCTGTGACAAACCTCGCTTCTTCAACAACTGCAGGCCCCGATAGGCGCAGCGTCCAGCCTTCAGGCTTTCGTGAACTGACTCCGCTGATTGCCTCGACTCGCTCCAGCTCATCCACAACCAGCTCCATCATCTGCTCATCTGAGGGCAGGCTGCCGTCCCAGCTCAATTGGGCAAGGCGTAACGGGTCTGTAGTTCTTAAAGAGATCTCCTTTTCCATGTCAACAAAGTATTCATCTTTGCCGGGCTGGCTGATTGGGAGTCTATCGAGTTTTGTTTTGATCGAGATGCGCTGACGCAGATCTTCGACTATTTCTTTATGCCGCGATGTCTGGAAGGCCGAACAAGTGTCTGAAATAGAACATCCTAATCTCTTCTCTATTTCTTTGAAAATAATAGCTCTTCTCTGTTTTCGCGTAAAAAGACTTGGATCACCCAGAGTTTCCAAGCTATCCCTCGCACCTAACAGCCCATTGTATACAGACCCAAATTGGGGATCATGAATGCCAATAGCCG
>JAFEGS010000336.1 GCA_018239705.1 Verrucomicrobiota bacterium
GCAGGCTTTGCGCATCCAAAAACGTATCATCCTTGACTTTATCAGTCCAGGTGCGGAAGCCATCGAAAAAAAGATTTGCCTTTTCTGAGAGAAATCGCTCAAGATTTGCTCGTTGGATGTGCTCAGCTTTTTGCTCCTGCTCTACCCTTCTTCGACGGTCTGCCAAGACTATTTCTATACCCTTTTCATTCGATTCGTTAAGGAGTTTCTTTATTTTCTCACTTTCCATGTTTACAATCATTTGAGAGGAGCCGGGCTGCCCTTGTCTTCCGGCACGCCCGCGTGCTTGCAGCTCCTCTCGTTCTGTCTCTGGACAAAAGGCCAAGAGAACGTGTAGCCCCCCATTTTTAAGGCTTTTTGGGTCTAGGATGATATCTGTTCCTCGCCCAGCATTGTTGGTAGCTATGGTAATGATACCGGGTAATCCTGCACGTTTAATAAGAGTTTCCTCCTTTTCTTCTTGAACCTCATTGAGCAGCTGGCAAGGAATGTTGCTTTGTTGTAGCTGCTCTTCGAGAAGCTGTGAATCTTGAATTGTTTCACACAGAATAAGAAGAGGACGCTCCTCCTGGACGTGCTTTTGAGCATCATTAAGGATGTGTTCGTAGTACTCTTCTGCTCTTTCAGCATAGATAGTGGGAAGGTCCTTTCTCATTAATGGTTTATGTGGAGGCACATGAATGGTAGTAAGCCCATAGATATCGGCTGTTTGAGTATGCTCAGCCGTTCCCGTCAAAGCAATAATATTTTGATACTGCAAATAGAAGACTGCGTGTGAGAGGGATATTGGGTTTATACTTTCTTGTTGTACTTCTATACCATGTTTTATTTCTAAGCATTCGTGCTTTCCATGGATCCAACGGCTCCTTTCCGAAATACGCCCTGTTTGAAGGTCAACAATTTGCACTTGTCGCCGTTTTTCCCCTTCAGTTTTGTTTCGATGTGATTTTACGATATAATTGACATTTTCTTTTATGAGGAACAACGCGCTGCAGGCGGACGTTAGCCATAGTGTCAGCTGTTCATCTGACGGAATTTCCTGACCGCCTTCACCTATATTTTTGCAGATAAAGTCGCGTAATTTGAGGCTTGCCTCTTTGCAGTCAGCACTATTTGCCTGAAAATTTGCTTTGGCAAATTCAAGAATATAGGCGTAGATCCAGTCGTAGGAATATTCAGCAGAATATGCGATCCTTGCACCATTAGCAGCAGTATCGATGAGGAGGTTATCTGCTTCATCAACACAGACAGTGTCAAAATTGCGCAGGGTCCAAGGATCTTTCACCCTTTCTGCATAGAGATTTGTTCCCCAGAGTTTATCACGCATCCAGGCAAACTCAAAATCAAATACAGGACCATAGAGAATCTGAGCTCTAAAATGAATCGGTCTCTGCTGGTCGTAACAGATGTGAGAGGAGGTTATTTTACATTTTTTGAAGAAGGGTTCAAATTTTTCTTGGTCGCGAACTGCTAAATAACGGGCTGAAGTGATAATATCAACGCCCCGACATTCCATGGCCATTACAAAGGCCCATAGTGTCGTAATGAGTGACTTTCCCTCCCCTGTTTTGATTTGGGCTTGCTTGTTCTCTCCACGAATTAAAACCCCTAACAAAGCAAGAATCTGCGTGCTGTACAGATAGATATCAAAGTGATGACGGATAGCTAGACGTCCAATAGCAATAAGCTTTAGCCTCTCTTCTTCTGAAATAGGGCCACTTTTGGCCTTTATTCGGATAGTGTGCGCTTGGGCCAGCAGTTCATCAAAAGAAAATTTTTGATATGTTTTACAATAATTATTTACTATCTCGTACTGACGGCCAATAAGGTCAATATCAGCATGGGAAAGCGGTTTTGTTACTGTCAGATCATTGGAGAATCGTTCAAGGCAAGGAACATCTGATTCATCAATGCTCTCTGCTGTCGACAGGTTGTCTTCAAAAAGAATAGTCTTTTCAAAGAATGTGGGCAGGCTGTGATTGGACATTAACAGTTGCATAGAGAGCGCTCCGAAAGTAGCTGCTTTATTGATTGATGATCAGCAGTCAGGTA
>JAFEGS010000337.1 GCA_018239705.1 Verrucomicrobiota bacterium
CATGTGCCAAAAAAGCATGAGCTTGCAAAATACCAGACTACAGAGTCTCATCTAAAAATTGGCCCACCTTCGATCCCACGCTTAGAGGGGCAGCAGGTGAATGTTACTGAACTATTCGATTTTCTAAAGGCTGCCGATAGAGAAAGGCTCATACCGGACATTCTTCGCGAAAGCACCTCTGACACCAGTACTGTTACTCATCGAAAACAGCAGATCCTGCAAGAGCTATCGGCATTGATGCAGCAATTGCAAAGGGGAGTAGGCTTAAGCGACCGCCTCATAAAAGTGCGAGACGTACTGAGTGTCTATACGGTACAGGTAAAAGAGCGGCTCAAACAGGCTACGAGCCAGCAAGCCAAGCGAGAGATTTATAACGAGCTTGTCGAGCTTGTCGGCAAAGGGATGGGTTTTGCCTGCTCTCACTGTGAAGACCACAAATTAAATGCGGCCATGCAGATCTTTAATGAAAAAATTGTAGGTAACCTTGAAGAGAGCGGCACCACAAAGCAAAAAATACTTGAATGGCTTGCAAAGAAACGAGATGCCCTTGTCAGCGGCATGCTGCAGGAAATGGTGCAAGAGCATATGAACAGTGGCTTTATGGGTAGGGTCTTCTCCGACGTCTCCTCGTCGATTAGCCGATGGCGGTATGTGTGTCGAAGGCCACTTGGCCTTGGAGATGTGCCCTCACCTGCCCATTCAATCGACAGCGGGCTAACTGAGAGCCAAATTCTTGCCAGGTTTAAAAGGACCTACACGGTGAACTGGATACTGGAGCAGGCCATGGAAGAGTATAAGAAGGGCGCTGCTGGCCACAAAGAGCTGCAAAGCGGTCCTATGGCCGATTACTTAGCATCGCGAATCAGCAATTTCCAAGACCTAATGGATGATCTTCTAAAGGAGGATGGGCTTACTCTTCGCAAAGAGGCGATGGCGCTCTATCTGCAAGAAATTGGCGTCTTCACTGCGATTGTGTAGATACAGTGTTATTCGCCGGCAATGTCCTCAATTTCATCGAGGGCGTTATGTGCCGCTGCCGCTTCCTCTGTTGCCTGGCCGTCAGCATTTACGATATCGCGAAATTCTTTTAACTCTTTAATCTCCCTGATGTTCAGAATGGGCTGGTGGGGGCTCTCTTCAGCTGCCTTCAAGAGGTCATGCGCCGGTTGCATAATTTTCTTTACATTCATCGCTGCTGTGTCTGCAGCTTGTGTTGCCTCGCGCGCACTCGTCACAATGAGATGGAGCGACTCTTGATTCATCGGGTTTTTTGCTCGCTGCAGCAGCTCTTCTACTGCTAGTCTCTGCGTGTGTGCAACGAACAGCTCACCGTTTGCTTCCTGCAAATAGCCTTCTAGCTGTGCTATAATGTCTTCTTTTGTCATGGTTCAAGCCTTGAGTTGTGGGTTTCGTTCATGGGCAAAGCGTCGCTGGTGCCACGTAGGATAGGTTTCGCGGATTGCGCTAACCTCATTGAGCGTTTGCACCTCTTCCGGTGATAAATTCCAGCCGACGGCGCCGAGGTTATCACGAAGCTGCGCTTCATTTCTGGCGCCAATAATAAGGTTTGAAACAGTAGGCTGCTGCAGTAGCCAGTTAAGAGCTACTTGTGGGATCGTCTTTGAGCGTGTTTTGGCGATCGTTTCGAGCACATCGATAATCTTGTACATCTTTTCCATATCGGTCTGGAAAAAGGAGGAGTCAAGCTCGCGCATACGCGTGCCCTCCGGTTCCTTTTGACCACGTCTATACTTACCTGTAAGAAAGCCAAAGGCAAGGGGACTCCAGATGATGGAGCCGACGCCCTGGTCGAGGGCAAAGGGGATAAGCTCCATTTCGAGATCGCGAGAAAGAAGAGAATAGGTGACCTGCTGCGAGATGAAGGGCTGAAAACCTCGCTGATTGGCAATGCTCTTTGCCTTCATCGACTGCCAGCCGCAAAAGTTGGAGTTACCGATATAGCGCACCTTTCCATCGTGAATTAACTGGTTAAAGGCCTCCATGGTCTCTTCGAGCGGCGTGAGTGAATCAAAGCTGTGGGCCGGATAGAG
>JAFEGS010000338.1 GCA_018239705.1 Verrucomicrobiota bacterium
CAGAAAATGATCAGAATGTTACTCGACCAATACTGCGCACATTTCGAATGCTGATTGGTGCCCTTGTGCATGGACTTGCCTTCCGTGAAGAAGGCAAGTGGCTCTTAGCTTTACACCTTCTGGCTTGCGTCCTGAAGTGTTTGTGTGGCCCTAGTTCGTTTTGGCTCGCTGCAGTCGTAGAGAACCTCACAGCGCGAAATGGTAAATACACCGTCTCTTGCAATTGCTTCTGAGATAATCTCTCGGATGGCATCAAAGAAGGCTTCTGGTAGTTTATTTGCTTTTTGGGAAGCTTGGATAACGTCAAGTGACTTGAGGTACTGCACAACGAACTCAGGTCCCGATATGCCTTCAAATTTGGAAGAGAGCTGTTCATGCACATAAATTTTGTTTGTCATTTTCGTGACAGCAACGCTCTCGAACGCTTTTTCAAGAAGGCGAGGGGCATTGCCGGCGCAAAAGGGCAAAATAGCAGGGGAGTAGAGAGGTATTTCTACATCGATGGTGTGGCCGCGAGCGATTGCTCGCTTTTTTGCCTCTTGAAGTGTTTCCCAAAGCTCAATCATGTGGATTTTTTCATCCATTGTATAAAAAATACAATTAAAATTCAAGGATCAACGGCCATACGAGAATGAAAAGTTTTATGTGTTATTTAAATTTATAATGTTATACAATTTAAGTTTAGTTACTATTTATAAATTTTTTATTGTGGCAGCATGCAGGCATTAACAAATAGTTTTTCAAGGCTCTCATTAAATCCTGTATTCTTAATAAAAGGACATAAAGAGAGTTTCGCTAGCTCGAAATTTTATTCTACTGATGAGAAGCCAAAAAATAAAACTTTATCGAATTGCGTAACGCAACGTATAAAAAACGCTATTACACTCGTCCATCTATCTGGTAAATGATGAGGGCCGCACGCACGGCCCTCATCAATGGTGTGATTATATCACGATTGAGTAGGTGAGATGCTCTAGAGGATAGCCTAGCTTTTCAAGATGCAGAGCAATTCCTTTGATTGCATCCCGCAGTGCTGGAAGTACCTCTTCGTTATCCATCAATCGATATTGATCAACTGGGAAATTTTCAAAGGTTTCTGCAAGCGATGATTGTACAGCTGCATCGTCAAGAGTGATAAAGTCGTCTCCTTCTCCTTTGTTTTGCAGGGCAATTGGCGTGAAAAAGAAATCTTTGGAGTTTGGGACATCAGGAGAATCGATATATTGTGTTCGATGGATGAAGGAGTGGACAAAGGTGACTTGGGTAATATAATCGGTAAAGAAATCGATCATAGCCTCCATGTCATCTGTTGGATCCTCAACGCTTGCCACTTTAGGTCCATTTTGATCCCTAGCGATATGAGGAATACTACGCACCTCTCGATCTGACTCGTGGTATTTTGTTCTGGGAGGTACATGCTCATTTTTATAGCCGCCTATTTCCCTACTGTCGAGCCATTCCTCCATTTTGACATGTTCAGATTCCCATGCCTGGTATTCTGGAGAGGCTTTGTGAACTTTTTTAAAGAAGGTATGGATTCGCTCCCACTGCCACCCTGTGGAAAGTGCGTTCCAGTTATCTACGATAGTTTTTCGCACTACGGGTTTGATGGTTTCATAGAACAAACTTTGTGCTTCGGCGAATGTATCATCTGCGTCCATTGGTTCTCTTGGCCTGCCAAATGGGTCCCTTCCTGCTAGTCCTTTAGGCATCGATTCGATGATTGCTTCTGGCGTCAAGGCAGAGCGGTCGAGAATCCCACCTGCACCCGATATTTCCTTTTTTCCAACATCTTCTGTAATTGTTTGAATCAACTTGACATGCTCTTTTAGCAATGGGCCTAAATCTGTAGGAAGCAGGTAGTTGATGATCTCTTTTGCTATCTTTGTTCCGTACGCATGACGGAAGGAGAGGTGATGATAGAGCTGCCCATAAAGCATTCCATTGTTCATCAAGATGCGCTTTCCCACTTCAAAGTCTTTATCATTTGGCTTGAATGTACGTAGAGGGTATCGATCTGCATCACTTTTTGCGATCTCCAT
>JAFEGS010000339.1 GCA_018239705.1 Verrucomicrobiota bacterium
AGGAGCGTCGCAGTAGTCTTCTTCTAGCTCGCTCAACCGTTGAGGTACAATTGAAATATATAGAGGGACTGGGAGGAAACAAAGAGAAAATCGAAGGTATTTATTCTCAGTTAAGTGGGGAGGCAAAACTGGCGTGCCATATTGCCTGCCCTGGGCTATCGCATAATGTAGGGGACATTTCGCTTCCAGACAACCCAGAAAAGGCAAGTAAAAGTTTTGTAAACTTCTTGTTGAAGAATCAAAATGAAGAAGGTTTAAAAGCAATTAAAAATTTACCAATGGAGTCAAAGATTCGTTTAAACACGAACATTTCGTATATCGTGGATGTGGAAGACAAGAAAATCGATATTCGAAATTCAACTGCCGAAGAGCAGTCTGCAGTGAACACCCTAAAAGAACTAGAGAATAAAATTTTGTATATGAGTATGCTGGGAGGGTAGACAGGTACAGAAAGAAAGCTCATAACCACCGCAGAGAGAGAATTGCATCTCTCTGCGGTGGTAAAACATTACCTCACTGGGCTTTTGCCATGCTCCCTGAGTGCAGCAAGAACCTCGATCTGCTTTACGCTGAGGGTGTTCTCGATCTCCTTCTCAAGACAGCGAGCTTCAGTAACAAGCGACACTATTCCTAACGCCGCATATTTCTCGCCTGCTATGCTCTGGAAACGCCCTAAGATGCTATCCATTTTCTCAGCAAGTGGGGCAAGCAGTTTACCCTGCTCGTCTTTATACCTTTGCAGGCTTTCGTGCAGTTTGGCTGCAGCTTTTATTCTATCCTGCACCGCTCGTACGACATCTTTCCATTGTTCACGACGAAGAGCCATACGCTCTTTATCAACTACTACCTTCTCCTGAACAGCCTTCATAGTCTCCTTCCACTGCTCTTGCGGCGAAGGAGTGGGGGAAGAAGGAGCAGAAGTGACAGGAGGGGTAACAGGAGAATTGACAGAAGGATTCGGTAAGCAGGTGACCTCAATATCGTTTCCTCTTTTGATTACTTGTGGGTTGGGACAAGCGCCGCCATGGAAATTGATGTTGAAATTGACGGGCTGGCTGCTTCCTCCAACACTTCCTTGACGCCACCACGAGTAGGCCCAATAGAGACCTAAAGCCCCTAGGCCCAGCTGTACGCTAGAGGGCAGGAATGTTTTAAATGCCCACCAGCCAAGTTTAGCGGTACTTGCAATGCCCGACAAACCATCGTAGAGGAAACTGGTAGCCTGTGTGACAGCTTCTGCCCCAGGAATTGGGGCTGTCCCGGTTGTAGCACTCGACACAGTCTCTTTGATTGTATTGAGCACTGGAGCATCTTTGATTGCGTTGACTATTGGGGTTACGACTGCCTCGCCTACACCACCAACTACTTTGCCAACCACCCCACCGGTGGCAGAGTCCATCACATACCCGCTGACCGCAGTGACAATGGTTGGACCCACTTTGGGTCTCTTTACAGACAGTTGATCATGCGCAAGCTGCTGCAATTCTCGATCTGGGGCAGTTTGTGTTCCCCAACTAAAACGCGAAAAAATTCCCGACATAGCTCTCCTCCTCTTTTGCCAGTAAACTTGGCAGTGTTGCAGAAAAGAGGGTGGATGGCAAGAAGAATATTGATAAAGGTCCTTCTTTTTACATGACCATGGGATCGTTTGGTCTTACCTGCGCCTTTCCAAAATTCCCGGAGGGCTTAAATACCATCGTTTTAATTGGAGAGTGAAATATTCTTTTAAATTGTCTGGGGGCTGATATTGGACTGCTTCTTGCCGGCACGTCTGGCGTAAGATCCATCGGTGCAGCTGAAAAATCGTAATAATTTTGAGGTACTATCATGAATTATTCCTATTTTAAAGATATTATAACTTAATGGGGGTGTGATTATAATAAATTTTTGTTATTTTTAAAATAGGAAAGTTTAGGAGTGCGGAGGTGAAATGCACAAACGACCAAAAGGACAAACGACACAAAAGACACTAAGGACTCGGGCGTTGTCCTTTTCGTCCTTTGTGTCGTTGTTTGTCGTTTAAGTCGTTTTCGTC
>JAFEGS010000033.1 GCA_018239705.1 Verrucomicrobiota bacterium
TTCTATTCCTCGACGCAAATGTTCCAAGGAAACCACGCCAGCTGAGCGATCGAGCGTCCAGCGAAGCGAATTGCTGAACGAGACATCTATCCCCTCTTTGTCTTTCCATGTCCCCTTCTCATGGAAAATCAGACTTGAGCGCTCCTTTTCAATCACAACCTCTGCCTGGCCCTTGCTATGGCTTTTCAGCGTTTTGGCATTGAAGTGAAGTCGGGAGACTGTCTGAAGCTTTTCCCAAAAAGCACCGAGTACCTGCATTTTTTCTATTTGAACAGACGCTGTAAGATCTTCTCGTACAACGTAGTAGCTCTTTTTCTCATGAGCCGGAAGCAGGGTATAGGCCTTTTTGAGGAGCGCTTCCAGTTCACTGAGGAGCGGGTAGGCGGGATTGAACTGATACAGCCTCGTTTTTCCTTCAGAGTAGCTCATGATAACCCCTCCTCGCTCGAGGCGAATGAGGGCCTTTTGGATGGGCGTCAGAGGAACTTTAAGCGCTTTGGCAGCTTGAGTGCCATAGCATCTGCTATTCACAAAGAGGAAGATAAGAATCCTCCCCACATTTTTGTTGCCGCATAACACTTCAAGCATCATACGTATCGACTCGATTGAACCAGCCGGCGAGCCAGCGCTGCTCGTTTCTCTCTTTTGGCGCATTGGCTACACGCCGCGAAAGAACAGTCTTTGCAGCTTTAACAAAGTCGACAAGAGGCTTGTCAGTATGGTCCATACTCTCCAGCACCTGGAGTAGGCCCCAGCCATGCCCGTTATAGCGCTCTAGCATGTTTACACCCTCACCCTTAAAGTTGACGTAGTCTATAAGCGCATAAAGGCCTTGGGCACTTGCCGCTACCCGCCAAAACTGCTCGAGGATCTTTTGTGGATTGCTGTGAGCTGCTGTGATAGAAGGCATGGCCTGCTTTAGACGCCTTATCATGAATAGTGCTTGGATGTCTTGAGTCTCAAGAAGAAACTGTCGTAAGCCCTCGACTTGCGGCTGCGACGCCTTGTCGAGAAATTGGGCTTTAGACTGCCATGGGCAAGCGGGCTCTTTTTCTAGCCAATTGGGCACGCTGGTGCGCATCTCCTTGCAAAAGGCAATAAACTGAGGAAAGCGCTCAGAAAAAATCTCTCTCTTGCCCTCGGAATACCAGATGAAGTGGCCAATGCCAAGAGAGAGGAAGCCTTCCCCATCATTCCATGAAATGAGCAGTTTCGGATTTTGACTGCATTCATTACGATATATCTTAGCTGCAATCGTCTTGGCATCTTGAGGGGAGATAGAGATCTCACTCTCTCCTGCAGAAAGAGAGAGCGCGCACATGAGAAAAATGCAGACAAAAGCATTCATACTCAATTACGATGACTTACTTGCCTTTTTTGCCTGCTTCTTTGCTTTCTTCTCTTTTGGTGTGAGTGTAGCTTTTTTCTTTTCATCCTTACGATGCTTAACTACTTCTTTAGTCATAGCAATACTCCTTTTTGGGTTATAAAATAACTGACTACCTACAAATTATGCAACTTTGTCCTGAAAAAATTGTAAAATAGCCCTCCAGCTACCTGCTTCAACCAGTTCTTTGCCCTCTTGATACTCCAATGAGCCTGCCTTGAACCATATCGGGTATATGCCGGCGCCCACAGCAGCCTCCATTCCAGAGGTACTGTCCTCAATAGCTATCGCCTCACTTGGCATCACCTGTGCAACTCCTAAGGCCCTCTTATATATTGCAGGATCAGGTTTACTCCTCTCTAGACCCTCGCTTGTCACCACTGCATCGAAAAACTGCCTGATATCGAGTCGGTCAATCACGGCATGTGCCACAAAAGGCTGTGCTGAGGTCACTAAAAGAAGTTTTAAGCCTCTTTTTTTGATAAATTTAAGAAATATTTTTACATCGGGAAAGAGCTGGATTTCTTCTACATACTTCTGCGTCAATGTGCTGTGATAGGTTTGAAGAAGGGTTGTGTAATCTGGGGGCAGCTGATACTGCTTTTGCAGCAGGAGAACAACTTCAGGAATGGAAGGGCCTACAAGGCTGTTAAACTCCTCTTTTGAGCCACTAATCCCAAACCCACGAAGAAACGAGAGATAGACCTCATAAAGTAGTGACATACTGTCGACTAAAGTCCCGTCTAAGTCGACAAAAACAGCTTTGATATGCTCCAAGATAACCTCTTATCTATAGTTCGGATGTTAACCCGAACTATAGAGAGTACTCCTAGCGCACTTTTACTTCTACTTCATCGTGATAGTGGTGATGAGGACGCTCAACAACCACAGGAGCTACAGGTTCTACATACACGCGATCGTGGTGATGATGAGCCGGCTCTTCAGTAACTACACAAGAAGTGAGAAAAAAGAGTGATAATCCTAGAAAGAGTGCCTGGCACATAGTAACCTCCTATTAGAAAAGTTGTTCAATCTCCTACCACTACCAACCTTGAAATTCCCTGTCAATATATTCTTTTCTTTACACCATTTAAACAATTAGGTATAGCTAAAGAAAACGAACAAAAGGAGCATCTCATGAGTTACAAAAAAGCACTTCTTATTATTTCCTGTGGGGCTTTACTTTCACTTTCTGCTGATGACATACCCAAAAGCGGTTCGAGTAGTGAGCAGAGCCAAATCGCCTCTCTCGATAGCCAGATTAAAAAGCTAAAAGATGAACGAGACATGGCTAATATGAGAGCCTATGAGGCAAAAAACACAGCTGATCAGGTAATGGAGGGAGACTGGCTTGGATATAAACAGGCCCTGGCCCGGCAAAAACAGTTCCAGGAAGAGGCATCTGCATTAGATACAAAAATTGCCGACCTGGAAAAGCGAAAACAAGCCCTTCAAACGAAAGGCTAGTAAAATTATTTCTTCTTAGCGTTTACAGGCTTTGGACCTTGCCAAAGATAGGTAAATGCGTGAGAAGCAAACACATGGTCTGAGCGCTTTAATTTTTTGATCGTCTTTTTGCGAAAGATCTTCTGCGCAAAAAAGAAGCTAGAGGGCAGCACCATGTCGATATTGCCATCTTCATTCAGGTGCTCCTTGGTCGCTAACGTAAACGCGTTGAACGTTCTTCCAATGATGCGATTAAAGATATCCTTCCTCGTATCGCCCGGATATTTTTTCTCCACTTTGTACCACAGCTTTTCAACATTATCCATAGCTGCTTTGAGGATAGGGTGATGAGGCTTGGCTCCAAAGAGGCAGTTGCCAGGTAGTATTTTTGTGCCTTGTGCGCTGTTCAGGTGTGGGTTTTCAATGCCTACATAGAAATCAAAGGCTGCATGGAACTGCGTAAAGGGTCTAAAGCAGCGGACATCATGGTCGACATAGACGCCTCCATACTCATAGATCAGCTCATCTCGGATCATATCTGCCTGTTCTGCAGGATTGGTCGTGAGGCTTAAGTAAGGCTTTAACTGCTGAAAATGAATCTCCTTAATGAGGTGTCGCTCCATACCGTCAATCGGACATGGACGATCTGCCGAATCGGTCCAAAAAAAGAGCTGCCAGTCGGGGTGATACTTCTTCCAAGAGGCAACATTCTCAATAGATTTTTCAGGAAAGGGCTTTGGACCAACCCAGACAAAGTGGATGATGTGAGGAATACGAACCTGTTTGGGGCTGATAAGGCCAAGCAGCCCGATTTTTTTGTCATAGTTTTTTGCAAACTTTCTAAGATCTTTTGTATCTTGTTTCGAAAATGAATGCTGCTTTTTATGTACTTCATCGTAGGAACCACTCAGCAGCTGAAAGGAAGGATTCTTCAGCACTTCAAGTTTTGCGCAAAAAAGAGCTCCACCAGGTATTAAAAAGGCAATTATAAAAATTATAATTCGTAATTGATAGTGACTTTTCATAATTCCACTCAAAGGTTAATTGTATGACCTCGTAGACCTTGCCCAAATGTGCAATTTTTTGCAATAGACGATTTTACAAACATATGAGATACTCAAGCGTTTACATTTAACGGATAGACTTTCATATGGACAAATTTGCAACAGGCTACGAGGCCGCGTCAACAGAAAAAAAATGGTATCAATTCTGGGAAAAAGAGGGTTTTTTTAAAGCTGATCCCTCCTCAGGTAAACCTCCCTACTGCATCGTGATCCCCCCTCCTAATGTAACCGGAGTGCTGCATATGGGCCATGCACTCGTCAATACCCTACAAGACATCCTTATACGATGGAAGAGAATGTCCGGCTATGACGCCCTCTGGATGCCGGGAACTGACCACGCCGGTATTTCTACGCAAACCGTCGTTGAAAGGCATCTCTTAGCAACTGAGGGAAAGAGACGTAGCGCCTATACACGAGAGCAGTTTGTCAACATTGTCTGGGCATGGAAAGAAAAGAGCGAAACCGAGATCATCCGCCAGCTCAAATCCTTAGGTGCCTCCTGCGACTGGAGTCGGCAGAGATTCACTATGGACCCGGCCTACTGCATGTCAGTCCGCACAATGTTTAAAAAATTATTTACTAGCGGTCATATTTATCACGATTTCTACCTCGTCAACTGGGATCCCGTCACACAAACGGCAATAGCCGACGATGAAGTGGAGTATGAGGAGCGAAATAGCTTTTTGTGGCATTTCAGCTACCAGCTCATCGGTAAAAACGAATCGATTCAATTTGCCACCACACGTCCTGAAACTATGCTGGGAGACACCGCCGTTGCTGTAAACCCCAAAGACTGTCGCTTCAGCCACATGATCGGCAAGATGCTTCTCCAGCCAATCACAGGGCGCCCTATTCCTGTTATCGCCGATGACCATGTCGATCCAAGCTTTGGTACAGGAGCTGTAAAAGTTACTCCGGCACATGACCACGACGACTACCTCATGGGCCAAAGACATAACCTGCCCATGATCAACATCATGACCCCCGATGGAAAGATCAATGAAAATGGCGGGGAATTTGCCGGCATGACCATGGAAGAGGCCCGCGAAGCTATTACGCAAGTGATGAAAGACAAGGGACTCTTCGTCAAGCAGGTGCCGCACCTCAACCGCGTTGGCGTCTCCTATCGCTCAAAGGCAGTTATCGAACCCTATCTATCCAAACAGTGGTTTGTGAAGATGAGCTCCTTCAAGCACCTGCTGAAGGATATTGTTCGGCATGGCGAGACAAAGCTTGTCCCATCACACTGGAACACCACCTATTTCCACTGGATTGATAACCTCCACGACTGGTGTATCAGCAGGCAATTGTGGTGGGGCCATCAGATCCCTATCTGGTACCATAAAGATGATAAAACGCACATGATCTGTCACGATGGACCGGGCGTACCTGAGGAGGTTACAAAACATCCGGAAAAGTGGCAGCAAGATCCGGACGTACTGGATACCTGGTTTTCATCAGCCCTATGGCCATTTGCCACGCTTGGCTGGCCGGAAAAGACTGAGGAGCTTGCAAAATACTACCCAAATAGCACACTCATTACCGGACATGACATCCTCTTCTTCTGGGTTGCGAGAATGCTGATGATGGGCCACTACGCATTTGGAAAAGTGCCGTTTGGTGAGACCTTCCTGCATGGACTCATATATGGAAAATCGTACTGGAAGACGCTTCCGGGAGTGGGCGTTGTCTACGCTACAAAAGAAGAGCGCCTCGAATATGATCGCGGAGGAGAGCTGCCAAAAGAGGTCTCTTCCAAGTGGGAGAAGATGTCAAAATCCAAGGGCAATATCATTGATCCCCTTGAAGTAATTGAGAAATATGGTGCAGATGCCATACGTATGGCGCTCGCCTCTTCTACTACAGAGGCTCCACAGATCGATCTCGACATGCGCCGCTTCGAAGAGTATCGCAATTTTGCAAATAAAATATGGAATAGCGCCCGCTTTGTCTTCCTCAACATCGATGCAAGCGAGACAGGTCCCGCATTGTCATCGGAATCTTTTTCACAAGGGCTAGATCTTACGCTACTTGCGCTCGAAGATCACTGGATTTTGGGACGGCTTGCCAGCGCCATCCAAGAGATCAATAAGCATCTTCAGGCCTATGCCTTTGACAAGGTTACAGCTGCTATCTACGACTTTTACTGGAATGAGTTTTGTGCCTACTATCTTGAGATCTGTAAGCCAGTACTCTTTGGCAAGCAGGGTACGCGTGAGATGCGCGAAAATAAGCAAAAGCTACTCACCATAGTACTTCTCGCTTCTATCAGACTCATGCACCCTCTTGCACCCTATATCACAGAAGAGATCTTCCAGAAATTAAAAGAATTATTTACTAAAGTCCAGGAAAACGCTTCTGCAGATCCCTACACACAAGAAGCAATAGCAGCTATTAATGCTCCAGGCTGTATTGTAGCACCATACCCACAGGCCACTCACACACACATCCGAAAAGAGGCTGAAAGCGAGTTTGATTTTCTCTCCCGCATTGTATATGCCATCCGCAATATCAGGGGCGAGATGAAAATCCCTCTACAAACTGCCACCGATGTCTATATTGTCGGAGATCTCTCCTCCCCACAGGCTGCTGTCCTCGAAAAGAATCGACACATCGTCTCTTCCCTCGTCAAAATAAAAGAGCTTATTCTGCAAAAAGAGCCACCTCAAGCGGGGCCAAGAAGTAGCGGTGTGGTAGATACCTTCCACCTCTTTGTCTCTCTTCCGCAAGAGATGGTCCAGCATGAACGTGCTCGGCTCGCTAAAGAAGAGGAACGGCTTCGAACAGCTATTGCTGGTCTCGACGTACGCCTAGCCAATCGTGCATTTGTAGAAAAAGCTCCGCAACATGTTGTGGATCAACTAGTTGAAACAAGAGCATTATCGCAAAAACAGCTTGAGGCGCTACAGACACAGTTAGCAACCTTAACATAATTTGCTTGTAAAAATTTATAAAAAGAGCTACAGAACAAATTTCTGGCAATTTTTATAAAAATTATTTTACATGGCGAGTAAAAATATGTTTGCTAGTTTTATCCAAAAGTCCTGCATGCTTGGCCTGCTGGCTTTTACCTGTCTTACTCCTGGTAGCTCGCTCCTGGCTCAAAAAATGACCCCTCTTGAAAAAGTAGAGCTGAAGCAAGCAAGAAAACGGGCCAAGAAAGCAACGCGTGCAATACGAAAATGCTTCAAACAGTGTAAGATTCCGAAAAGAGATCTCTATAAAATAGCACTCTTTATCGAAACAGAACTCCCTAAAAGAGTAGCTGCAGAAAATCGCTATTACTATAGTCGCGTAAAAACTAGACTTGCTCGAACTATTGAGTTAGATCCAAGAACCAATAAAGTCTTCATCCATTTAAAACAGCATGGCCTGAAAAAACTGGGCCGTGGCGCTTGCAAAAAGGTCACCTATTCGATCCTCTACTCAACCACCCATCCCAAGAAGGTGGCATATAGCCTTGCTAACCGTCCCAACGAAAATGAAGCACAAGCAACTCTTGACCTTAAAGACGGTAAACGGCTCTACAAGGTAATTTCAGTGCTTACTGATTCGAGAAATCAAGGTTCAAATAAATTTTCCTTCGTAAGTAAGTACTACGAGATGGGCGATTTTGCTAATTTCTTGAACAAGAAAAGGCAATCACTCAAATTTAAAGACAAGTTTCGCTTCTGTCGCGATATTATGATAGGCATACAGAGTATGCACAGCAAGAGCTATGCACATCGAGACCTTGGATTGAAAAATTTCTTTGTTGAAAAACGCAGAGGAAAGGTGCGGCTGGTTGTTGCAGACTTTGGACGCGCTGTCAAGGATGGGTACACAAACGAAAAAGGCGCTCAAGGAGGCTACTCCCTCTGCGCACCGGAAGGCCTTGATTATAATTCGCTGCAGGGAGATGACTATCTGCGCACCGATATATTTGCATTAGGCTGCACCTTCTACAAGATCCTCTACAATACAAAACCTGTGTGGATCAATCTCGACCAGATCAAAGATACCAATGTTCCGGTAAAGACGCGTCAAGAACATTACATACATGCTCTTGAACAGTACCGAAAAAAACGTGGAAGAGAGCTCAATCAGCTCTGCGATCAATCGAAGAGATTTTGCCAGGCACGGCTTGAAAAGATCATCCTGAAGATGATCCACCCCGATCCCCTGCTGCGGCCTACTGCTGCACAGGTGTGTCAAATGCTGAAAGATATGCATTAAAAATCCATACTCCCTTGCCCGTGCCCATGCCCTT
>JAFEGS010000340.1 GCA_018239705.1 Verrucomicrobiota bacterium
AAAAATGGACTGTTGCTTTGGGGTATCAGCGGCGAAGCCGCTTGGGGACTCCAAACGCTTCGCGAAATCCAAAAATTACAATGCTCCCAGAAGCTCTCGCACTTGGTGGGCAGTTGGCCGACGAGAGGGGTTGGGGTTGATCATTTTTAAGATAATCTGTTCAACACGCTCCGGCGTAAATCGCTTATTAGTGTGTTTGGAGGCTGCTTTAAGCTCTTTTGCACGCCTTTTTCTAAATTGCTGTATCGCTCGTGTGTGCCGAGCTTTACGCTTGCTGACCGACACGTGGCTATTCTTTATCTTAGCCTTATGTACCCAAGAGGGCTTTTTTTGATGGAGGATCTTGTAAAAGACACATCCCAGTGCGTAGATGTCTGTACGTAGATAGTCATCCCCTTTGAGCGCTTTCACATTAATGGCTTCAGGTGCCAGCTGAGAATAGCCTCCTTGAGCACCCCTCTCAGTGGTATGGTCATCTCGCACAGCGCGTCCAAAATCGGCTACGATGAGGTGGAGCTTCTTGCCGCGCTTTTCCACGAAGTAGTTGCGCAGCCCCAGATCGCGATGGGCATATCCCTTGCTGTGCATGCTGTCTATGCCGACGATAATATCTCGGCAGAAGCGAAGCTTGTCTTGAAAGGAGAACTTTGGTTTATTCTTTCTCATGTAATGGGCAAAATCGCCGAGAGGGTAGTATTCTGTAATGAGAGAGTAGGAGCGAGAGTGTGACCTCCTCGAGTCTGCAAGCACAGAGATGGTCTTACAGAGTCCTGGCATGTTTTTCAGATCGTTCATGGCCTGTGCTTCATTCTCGTTGGGGTATGTAGTATGGCTGTGAGCCACTCTTTTGGGACTGGTTGTCGAGTAGAGAATTGAGTTGGTGACGCTCTTCCTGGCGCCGTGGCCAAGCTCTTTGAGGTTGTGCTCTTGAAGGTGGATGAAGATGTTTTTGGTATGTGGGTCTACTTCGATGGTGCGTGCAAGCTTTGTCTTTTTACGGCTAAAGTAATAGGTATTGTCTTTTGAGACCTTTGTGGGCAGTTCCGACTCAATGAAGAGCGCCATTTTGTAGAGCTCTTGCTTTTTGAGCCCGCACCCTTTGAAGCACTGTTTCATGGCTCGTGCTGCTTGGTGTGCATTAGATTCTGGAGAGGCAAGGAGAGGGGTGCTGCATAGCGTAAGCGCAAGTATGAGAGGGTATAGCATGATTCACTCTATGGGTTAAATTCGAATATTTGCGCACTTGTACCAGATGCTACAGCTTTTTCGCAAGGACCTTGTAGAAAGGCTTGTGTTTCGACACCTACTCTGATAGAGTGCACACCAAATAAGGAGGCTCTCTTGATGATTACTGACTCTCTAAATGATCTACCAACCAATTTTGCAAATGCAATCTCCCTTCATGCAGATAAACTACAGAAAAAATTTGAAGAGAAAAGATCCTGTGATGCTCAAGCAGGTGATACCTACACTGCACTCACAAGCAAGGCCAGTATCAGCCTCTGTTGGTATGTGGTTGATACAAAAATTACTGTCACCATAGGGCCTCTACGAGATAGAAAACCCACATGGGTCACTGAGGTATGTTTGGGCGATGAGCAGCAGGTTCAGGATGCTGATGAGTCGTTTATTATATATCGACGGCCAATCATAGATATTACAATAACGTCGCAGCATGAAGAGAACGAGCGTTTTTTTGCCTTGAAAAAGGCCTATGTGACAGCCTTGGAGCGCATCAAAAAAAATAATCAACCGGTGTCTGTCGATGTCGTTGAGGCTGTGTTAGAGCCGGTTGAGACTGTGGATCAACCTGTTTTGGAGCCAATTGAAACTGAGGATCAGCCCACGCCGGAGCTTCCTTTGGAATACGGTTTACGCTATTATTTGGCAAAAGTATGCTGTAAACCATGCTGCGGCGGCCTGAAGGAAGATTAAACGACTAAAACGACAAACAACGACACAAAGGACAAACGACACAAAAGACGAAAACGACGAAAAGGACTTAAACGACAAACAACGA
>JAFEGS010000341.1 GCA_018239705.1 Verrucomicrobiota bacterium
TATAGGAGGGCAAGAAATCAGAGCAGGGCATGTCATATGTTGCCAGGTAGAATGTGTGGCCGGGTGCTCGCACGCGATCCCAGGCGGCATCAAACTCCTCTTTTGTTGTGGTGAAGACCGGAGGGTTTTTACATGTGGTAAGGGTGATTTCTTCTTCATTGTACCATTCAAAAGGAGGGTTACGGCCAAAGCGAAGAGAGTCATACACTCTGAGCCTATAGTCTCGCACTTGAGGCTGAGTGCCATCTTTACTTTCAAAGATACGTGTGACGTGGAATGTCGTAGACGAAGGACCGGTTGATGTATCTACCTGATATGTACTTGAGGGCACGGTTTGTTGGTGCTTCGCTTGCTTGGGAGCATCCCTAACTACTATTTGGACATTTGGAGAGCATTCGATCATCCTGTTTTTTAGCTCTTGTGAAAGCCAGTAGCAGTCTACTTTCTGTAGATGCTCAAGGGTAATCTGATCGAGCTGATGGCGAGTAATAGGTCCTGATAGGCTGCGGCCATGAGGTAGCTCCAACCGCCCCAGGTTGGGCGCCTTTTGTAGAAACTGCACTAAGCTAGCGTTTCCGCAATCTGCTGTTAGACTTTTAAGTCGCGCAAATGCCATATCATCGAAACAGGCATCGGCTAGTATGTCACTATTATCTATTTCAATATACTCAATATTTGGAGCGCCTTTTAAGATATGCAGAGGCAGTAGCGGTGTGGTTGAGGGTGTATAAAAAGTGAGTCTTTGCAAGTTGAAAAATGAAAACCTTGCTGCTACCACACTGTGAAATGATCCTCCCAGGCTTCCCTGACAATTACTTATTGAGAGCTCTTGAATATTTGGTGCATGTGATAAAAGCAGCTGAAGAAAAGGCACGGTAATTGCAGAATACTGGCACTCAATACTTTTTAGTTGTGTAAGTGAGGGCAGGTTGTATGCATTATAATCAAATGGAGATCCTATTTGAGAGCAGAATTTTATCTCAAGCTTCTGTAGCTGCTCTGCCTTCTCAATAATTGCAAGAAGCACCTTAAGAGGAATCGGAGAGCCCCATACATGTAACAGCTCCAGTTTACAGCAACTATCACTTTCTCTAAATCGCTCAAAATCAAAATCACGAGATAACTCCTGGCAGTAACGCATGTTAATTTTTTTAATATTCGACGCTGCAAGCAGAATCTGCTCAAAAAGTAGCATGGATAGGTTGCATGTATGAAAATTAAGGGTTTTCAGGCTGCTCAGCATAGGCTTTTTAAAAAGGAGCCTGCTCATGCTACCTACACACCCTGTCTCACGCACGTCTAATTCTTGTATGTGGGGTGCACATAAGAGGAGCGTTTCAAAGAGTGTGGTATGGAAGCCGCATTTGGATATTGCGACTTTGCGCAAGGCCTTCAAAGAAAAGTCAATCTCTTCTACCGGCTCAATAATCTTCAGCATATCTAGGCGTAGCTCTTGAAGATTTGGCGCTTTTATCAAAATTTGGAACAGAAGAGAGGAAGACAATGGAAGATTCTGCAGCCCGAGCGTTTCTAAAGCGTGAAGCTGGAGCCGGTGTGCACATTCATCTGTAAACATGCCTGTAGTATTTTCGCAGTAAGTAAGTCTCATCTCTCGAAGATTTGGCGCAGCTGCCAGTATGGTTCCAAGTAACGCTGTTCCTATGGAGCACTGACCGATATCCAGCCGTTCGAGATGAGGGAGCTCTAGCCAGGTAGCAACATCGCCCACAACCTCACATTGATCAATTTCCAATGTTCTCAGCTTTGGAGCTCGTTTTAAAAACTCGAGCAGCAGCGTATGGCTAATGGAAGTACCGTAGAGCTTTAGTGTTTCTAATTCGGGCAGCGCCATCTCCTCCAGCAGCACATCAGGAACTGTAAAGTCCCGACCAAGCCTGATGCATAAATACTTTATATGAGGTGCTAAGCGTGTAAGTCTTACTACCGCGCAAGTATCGGCATACTCTAGCGTCGCATCGGTGACAGAGCGAAGCTCTTCTGTCTGTG
>JAFEGS010000342.1 GCA_018239705.1 Verrucomicrobiota bacterium
ACCGGCCGCGGCGAGCGCGTCTTGGACATCTACTCGCGCCTGCTTAAAGACCGCATTATTTTCATCGGCCAGCCAATTGATGACCATGCCGCCAACGTTGTCGTTGCGCAGATGCTCTACCTGAAGATGGAAGATCCAAAAAAAGCTATTCATCTCTACCTCAACTGTCCCGGTGGCTACCTTACCTCCGGCCTTGCGATCTACGACACCATGCAGTACCTCGGCTGTGATATTAACACCTACTGTATTGGACAGGTAGCTTCGATGGGCGCTGTGCTCTTTTCTGCAGGGACCAAGGGCCGCCGCTACGCTCTTCCTAACAGCAGAGTGATGCTGCACCAGCCATCAGGCGGAGTTACTGGAACTGCGGCTGATATTGCTCTTCAAGCAAAAGAAATTATTTACATGCGACAGCTCACAAATGCTATTCTTGCAAAGAACTGCAACCAGCCTATTGAAAAGATCAAGAAAGATTCTGAACGCGACTTTTTTTTAAGTCCTGAAGAGGCTGTTGCGTATGGCATTGCAGATGAAGTTTTAATGCCAAAAAGTAAAGAGAAAGAAAAAGAGAAAGAAAAAGAGAAAGAGTAAAGAGAAGGCTGAAGCCAAATGAGTAAACGATCTGTTTTTAATAAAGAGTCTGCCAGCTGTTCCTTTTGCGGCAGAACAGAAGACCTCGTAGAGAAGTTAATTGCCGGTCCAAATGTCTACATTTGCGATCGCTGCGTGCAGCTATGCAGCGGCGTCTTAGACAAAAAACCGCGCACACCGTTTGAGCTCAAAGTCCTTAAGCCAAAAGAGATTAAGGCAAGACTAGACGAGTACATCGTCGGTCAAGAGGCTGCAAAACGGGTGATCTCAGTTGCCGTCTATAACCACTATAAGCGCATTAACTGCCTCAAAAATAATGGCGAAGTAGAGTTCAATAAGTCAAACGTCCTTCTCTTTGGGCCAACGGGCTCCGGAAAGACATTGATCGCTCGAACTCTTGCGCACATCCTCGATGTGCCCTTTGCTATTGCCGATGCTACTACCCTAACGGAAGCCGGCTATGTAGGCGAAGACGTTGAAAATATTATTTTGCGCCTGCTACAGAATGCCGATTACGACGTCGAACGGGCAGAAAAGGGCATTATTTACATCGACGAGATCGATAAAATCCATCGCACCACCTCGAATGTCTCCATCACGAGGGATGTATCGGGCGAAGGCGTACAGCAGGCTCTCCTGAAAATTGTAGAGGGTACACAGGCCAATGTCCCACCAAAAGGCGGTCGGAAACACCCAAATCAAGAGTATATTCGTATTAATACAGAAAATATTCTCTTTATCGTAGGCGGCGCTTTTGTCAACATCGACAAAATTATTGCTAAACGCCTTGGGCGCGGCACTATTGGGTTTGATGTGGGGAGCACGGCTGCTATTGATATCACAGAGAAGAATATTCTCCTTTCGAAAATAGAGGCAGAGGACTTCGTCCAGTTTGGCATGATCCCTGAATTTATTGGCCGCTTCAACTGTATCGCCAACTGCAATGAACTTTCGTCTGAAGATCTGATCACCATCCTCACAGAGCCAAAAAATGCCATTGTTCGCCAGTTCAAGGCGCTCTTTAAGATGGAAGGTGTGGAGCTCGATTTTTCTCCGGAAGCGCTCATTGCGATTGCAAAAAAGGCACACGATGCTGGAACCGGCGCCCGTGCGCTTCGCATGATCTTAGAAAATATCATGCGCGATCTGATGTTTGATATTCCTACGGATGAGACCATAAGTGAGGTCTATATTGACCAGAATGTCATTTTGGAAAATGCGGCTCCTCTCATCAAACGCGACGCTAACCGCTCCAGAGAGGCCTCCTAGGTACCATAAAAGGACGAAAACGACTACAACGACATAAAAGGACCAAAACGACAAAAAGGACTTCCTGCGGTTGTCGTTTTGGTCGTTTTCGTCGTTAGTGTCGTTTAAGTCGTTTTCGTCCTTTTCGTCTTTTGTG
>JAFEGS010000343.1 GCA_018239705.1 Verrucomicrobiota bacterium
ACTTTGTCTCGCTGCAAGGGGAGCTATTCTTTACCCTGCTGCACTGGGGAAAGCCCTGGGTGGTGAGCGCACAAGAGCTTGCCGCCTCGGCAAACAACCTCTCACTTGATCGTGAGCCCGAAACCTTCTATAGGGTCAACAACGCCTGGCGATCTGCTAATGACCGCAGCGACACAGGCGATCTCAAACGAATTATCAACGACAAGAGCTACGACGAAGTGGTTACAGGCGTCAAGTCGGGCGACACCTTCCGCAACAAGCTCGTTGTGGTGTGCTGACAAGAGATCTATTGCCTTTTATCCGATGAGTACATAAAATTGTATCCATGACCAAAAGGCAATACACCATCTTCTTCGTTTTAGTGGCCATAGGCATTTGCGCCTACTATGCCTATCCTCGGCAATCACCTGCCAGGGGAATGACCGGTGTCTATTGGGGTGCCTTTGATCCTCCCACTGTCGCTCACCAAGAAATCATCTCCATAGCACTGAAAGAACTTAAGCTAAAAAAGCTTATTGTTGTTGTGAACAACCACAAATACAAAAACTATAGAGATTCTTTGGAAAGAAGGCTGGACCTGATGAGGAAAGTGATTAGTGGAACAGACGTCGAGCTGCTTTGGCAAGACGATGAGCAGAAGGTCGATTATGCGTTTTTACGCTCTCGCATACAGGGGCCAATCTGCTCGATAGCAGGCTATGACGCCTACAGGAGCTGGATACAACATTCAAGCCCTGAAGAGAGAAAGCGCTACGATGCTATTGCTGTTATTCCTCGAGGCGATGAGACGCCTCTCTTGTACGATGAGAATGCCTTTTTACTGCCCATTAAGGAAGAATATAGGCATGTCTCTTCAACGAAGGTCAGAGCGGCGACAGGATAAATTTACTCAGCTACTTTTTCAGATTGGGTATGATGGCTGAATAGGCAATGTCCTTGCGTAGCCAAGCTTCCTTCAATTCGGCAGAGCCTACGATCAACATCTTCTACTTTTGCTTCCAGCTTTTCAAATCTCTTGTCCATCTTGCTGTCTAAACGAGTATAGAAAAACCAGAACATACCGGCCATTGCGATAAGCTGACCAATATTTATTTCTTTTAAAAATTCTACTATTGCTTCTGACATCCTACATTCCTAGAGGTAAAATAGACCATAAAACAATTTGAAGGTACCTGATATAGCTATTTTTGGTCAACCTAGAACGGTCTCATCAGTATTGATTCTTTGACGTTATAGGCTGTTTTCATCTGCTCCAGCGTGGAAAAAACAATGGGAGATGAGCCGTAGAGCGATATAAATAGCCCAGAGCCTGCATACAGAGCATAATGCTCAAACCCAATGTGGCCTTTCAACGCCACTTGACGATCATCGCCCAATCCGACCACATCTCCAATAGAAAACTTGGAACTGTTTGGAAAAAAATGCCAGTCAATGGGCCTAAGCTCACATAATCCTCTATATCTGCCACAAAGAGAATTCACAAAATCAACGCAGCAATAGACCTTGGGCCTATGCTCTTGCAGCTTTTTGATGAGGTATAAAGATCTGTTTGAGGGCAGCTCGTTTATTTCTCCATCTATATCAAATACAACAGAGGTGCAATTATCAATTCTATCTTCAAGATGTACATTGTACTCAAATGAAGAACAGTCTTCAATAGATGAGAAGGTCTTGCTTGTATCGATTGTAAAAATGACTCTTTTTGTGCTCAGGTTGAGCGCTCCTAATATGCCCTGGGTAGCAGAAGTTGCTGTGGAAATTGCAGCCGTTTCAAAGAGCCAGTGCGCCTTCATAGTGGCGTGCTGAGACTCTATTTGCAGCGCCCTTGCCAGTTGCTGACGAGTCAGGACATCCTGCAGCCCGATACCGGTGAAAAAGTAATTGAGATTAATATGTGCAGCCACTTTGGTATAGTCAGCGGCCGAAATTTTAGCTCGTATGAGCTGGTCGATGTAGAGCTCTTTTTTTTCATTTTCTACTGCAGGTAA
>JAFEGS010000344.1 GCA_018239705.1 Verrucomicrobiota bacterium
CGGGGTCTGGATAGAAGGGTAAAGAGAATTGTATATTTCGTTCTGGAAGCATATAAAAAATCCATTAAAAGTATAAAACAGGTAATGGATTATATAGAAAAAAGGAAATAAGTGGAATTAAAATTTTATGATATTTAAATCCATAGGGAATTGTTTATGACAAATCTTTGGAACAAAGGTATCTCGATTGCCAAAAGAGCCTTCTAGCGTTTCAGCTTTATAAAAACTATCTATACTAATCTGACCAACCAATGTAAAATAATCGTATAAATAGACAACGGGCGATGAGCCTGCCGGATTCATAGAATGCATCAAATGCAGATGGAGGTGGGGCGCAGAGGTATTACCGGAATTACCAATATTGCCAAGATAGTCTCCCTTTTTTACTCGATCACCTGGTTTTACCTGAATACTCCCATGTTTAAAGTGGGCATAGTAGGCATAGAGGCAGTCGCCAAGCTTAAGCACCACATGGTTGCCGCCAATATTGTGTAGATTGATGGTTGCAAGATCGGGGAGCTTTCCCGGGATTTGATCTGCAAACTCATCAAGAACAGCCACCACTGTGCCATCTGCTACGGCATAGATCTTTTCATTGTAGCAGACCCAGTTTTCAGGGATCGAGGGATCTCCCTCAACCAGCCGATTTTGCTCGTTCAGCTTCATAAAATCAATGGCGTACCTCTGAGAGTTGCACAGCTCTCCGTTGATGGGGAGAAGTGTGCGCTGATGTCCACTCAGAAAAGTGTCGCAGCTATTAAATAGAGCCCATCCATCCCCCCTTAAGGGAGGAGAGAGGACAAGAGAGGTCTCTTTGGGAACTGTAATGGCCCCTGCAGTCCATGTGAAGAGGAGAGGCTCTTTGCTATCGGGCGTCTCTGCTGCTTTAACGGAAATTTGATGAGAAAGCGTGCGCGGTAGCTGGTTTCGCTTTTCAAATTCCAAAACAATAAACAGGATGCGAGAGCCATCCCGCTCGATGCTGCAGTTTTCAGCAGGTGTAGAGTCGAGATGCTCCAAGAAAAAAAGAAGCTTTGCATCCTGGAGTGTGAGGAGGGGGGAGCTCTCTTCTTCAGCATTGAAAACCTCGATCTTTTCAATGTGAGTAGGAAAGTAAAAGCAATTGGTAAGCCGTAGGCCATAGATCATATGATACCTGCCATCACTTCCCAGAAATGGCTGACCGACCTCATAGCCTTTGACTATGACAGGGGTGATCGTTTCGTGAGTAGGAGGGGATTGAGGTGCTGTCTGGCATCCCAAAAAAAGAAGTGCACTTACTGCAATGAAAGCGGCCTGACAAAATTTTTTCATGAGGTCATACCAGCCTTGAATATCTCTATTGTTTTCTCGATAGGCTTTTTACAGATAGAACATGCAGCTATTTTTGAGATTACATAACATGTTTGGCAATATGACAAATGACCGCAAGGATCGAAAACGATAACCGGTATTTTCTCGCAGCAAATTATACATTTCTCTGATTGCTCAGACATAACTGTAGGGATAGCTGCCTGAGAGGTATTGTCGACTTTTATTGCAGTATCAGATGGGGGGATTTTTACCCCTATGGTGGTGGTTTTCTGGGCGCGGATTGTTTCGGCAAGATCCTTGTTGTAGTGCCTTTCCGGTTTAATTTTGAGATAGCGATTTTGAAATTTATTGAGTAATAGCTCTCCTCCGTAAGTAGAAGAGCAGCCAAGCGAAGTATAAGCAGTAGCTTTGTCGCATTCTCTGATAACTGATTTAACGTGCCGGCAGATCTGATCTAGGGTCTGTTTTGGGTTCATTTGCCAATAGCAGTAAAGAGCATCTTTGTAATTTATAGTATCGATTGATGCTAGTTTTTCAGCTACCATGGGTACTAATTTTCTATTGGCAGCCCATACTCTTTGTGAGTCAAATGCAGTTGCTAAATGGTCAATTTGCGATAGCGTTACGCCAGACTCGCTTTGAAGTATAAAGTTTTCATTGGTGA
>JAFEGS010000345.1 GCA_018239705.1 Verrucomicrobiota bacterium
GTTTTGCATCGTGCTGCGGGCTGTTGCCGTAGCCAATCACGCGGTAGCCAACATGAGGAGTAAGGCTGAAGGCCCTGTTTGAGAAGCCTCGAAGAAGGCTCTGGCGCATCTCCACCCTCGAGGAGTGAAAATTGTGCACATGATGCACATTGTGTGCATACTTATAGTCCAGATAGCCTGCGCTGAAGCGGTTGTCGAGGATAAGGCCTGTTTGCCCAAGCTGCATTGGCCTTTGAGAGAACTGAAACAGCGGCAGTTGCTGCTTTACAGTCTGGAAGTTATTGATGCGCACCTTTGTGTTGAGGCTGCTGAGCCAGTTCTGCTCTTTTCGAGTAAACCTCAGCTCTGTGGGGCCTGCGCGGCTAGAGTCGAGTCCTCTGTTGATATAGTCTCCGGGCATATTGAAATCACTGAGCTTATCGTAGCTTCCGCGTACTGCCACTGTATCTGCAAAAATCTGATCTGTATACTTTCCCTGAAAGCGGTAGCGATTTCTCTTTTCAGAATCGAGCATCTTCAAATCGTAGGCGTAGTAGTTAAAGGCTGAAAAGCGCTGCTTGCCGTCGGGATTTTTGTAGCTAGTCTCAAAGCCTCCACCGAGGCCTCTCTTGGTGCTAATGTCAAAGAGCAGCTTGTTTTTCCAGTTATCACCCAGCATAAAGGAGTAGTGAACGCCCAGGCGCACGCCGGTCTTGCTTGAGTGCTTCACGTTGTAGCTTAATGGGGTGTGAATTCGTGCTCGAAGATCAGTTACCAAGACAGGGATCCAGAAGATGGGCATTTCAAGTACGCGGAAGCTCACATTCTTTGCCCGCAGCTTTGACTCCGCATTGATGACTACCTCAGGAGAGCGAATGCTCCAGGTATCTTGTTCACCCTCATTTGTGGTCATGGTACAGTCGTGCAGTACAGCTGCGCCATTTGCCTGTATCGTCATCTCTTTTGCACTGATAAACCACTGCTGGGCACTTGTGATGGCATCATACACAACGCCTGTCTGGTCGTCGAGATTAAACTCCAGCTTTCTACCTACGTAGACATTGCCTTTGAAGGTAAGGAGCAGATCGCCTTCCGCTTCGATGAGCTGGACAAGCTTATCTCCCTCTTGGCGCTTTATGTAACTAATTTTTTTAGCCTGAAGGTAGAGCCCCTTACCTGTAACGACTCCACCCTGGTCTGTAGAAAGAACACCATCTTTGTAGACGGGCTGCTGCAGCTCGATGCTCACATCGCGCGGGATGTTGCCTGAGACAAAGGGAAGAATTGCCCACATAGTATTGAGAGTAGATAGAAAGAGCAGTAAAGCAAGTCGTCGAACCATGTTTTCACCCCGCAGTTGGTCAGTACAGTGTCTTCGATGCAGCCCTTTTCAGTAAACGACAATTTACGCTATACTTCTCCTCATTTTATACGGATATCAGATGCAGCCAGTAGTGAAGGGATTTATCAACTTAAACCCACTTGCTTTCCAGAATAGACCAAAACAGGAAGAGCAAACAGAAAATCCTGTACCTATGAGCGTGTGCCAAAACTGCCCTCTGCAAGAGCAGCGCTTTGCATCCCTCCACTCTCAAGGACTCATCGACAACAGCGGTATCGCAAGCGATGCCTTCAAGAACGTAAAACTGGATCCAATTTCAAAGACATCTAAGAAAAATATAAACGGTATACTTAATCAGACAATATCGCCTAAAAAAGATTTGGGATCAATCCCCCAACAAAAAGTAGATCTCATCATCCCCATTTTTAATAGACTCCTTTCGAAGTATGGCAGCTTTTTTCCCTTCTCCTTTCATCAACAAGCAAATTGCGTCTTGTTTCATATACAATTTACAATTAAACAGCTCGTTTCGTTCATAAAATCGAAAATCAAGATTGATAACGAGATAGAATTGATCGGCAGCGGGGCTGCTGCGGCACTTGGCGCCGGCTACTACGAACGCATGATCAATTCTTGGT
>JAFEGS010000346.1 GCA_018239705.1 Verrucomicrobiota bacterium
CTCTAAAGATATATTTTCAATAGTGGTAAAGAATGAGCTCATTTCTTGGCCAAGATCATCGACCATGGTTTGGTCTATCTCTGCTTGATCTTCTTCTGGAAGGGGTACATTGATCTCTTCTTGCATAGCTGCAGCTTGGTCAAGCAGGTCACTTTGGAGCTGGCGCTCATTCTCGTTGGTATTTACTTGGCGGATCGTTTGAGTGAAAAACTCCAGTATCTCTACATGAAGGCTATAAATGTGAGAAAAAAGAAAATTGTTTTTTAAATCTTGAGCTCGTTTTGTCTGTTTTTTTATTTGGTCTATGGACTGATGGAGATGAGTTCTTAGGGCTTGAAATTTTTGTACAGCATTCTTTTTATTTTCTATGATTTCTTCACACAATTTAATTTTTATTTTACACAGGTGGAGTGCTTCAGTGAAAATATCGCTTTTGAGCACCGTCTGCAAATTGGTGAGCGGTGTATGTGCACTTGCACATTTTTGGAAGAGGCACTGTATCCTTTTCATGGCTGTAGGGATATAAAAGGGGTCAATGGAGGGTAAAGCTTTATAGAGCTGCTGTTCAATCAACGTGCATTCCTTATAGCTTACCGCGAGCTTTTTCGACTCTTCCTGCCACTGGCGATGGGTCTCTTTAACCTCTCCCGTAGGAGCAGAAAAGGAAAATATGGAAGCGAGTAACTTTTTTATTTTGTGACTGATATCGTCAATCTGCGAACAGGCATCGTCAAGCTTTTTTAAAAAATCTTTTGTGTCTACAGGCGCGACGTCCTCTTTGGGAACGAAGAAAAAGGGTGGTAGCTCAGTTGGTACTTCATTTGATATTTCAGGTAACTTGTTCATGATTCAGCTCCTCTTTCAAATCTTTAAGACATTTTGTAAAAAGTTCAAAATAAAATTCCTCGTCTTGACTTTTACGCGTAGGGATCTCCTTTTCTATAGCTTGAAGAAGGCTTTCGCAGGAGTCAAGCTGCTTCTGCTCTATCGCCTTTTTGCAGTCTATGTATGCTCCGAGTACAGTATGCCACATTGCTGAGCATCCGTTATCTCTTCTGGGCGAGCACACTTCGGGAAAGAAGTTTTTACTGACACCGTTTTGAGAGACATGTCTGTATAGGAATCGAAACAGCATCTCCTCCATGAAGATCATTCCAAAGGATGTACGCCATTTTGTGGGGGTTTCGAGATACTCTCTGAAGATTGCAACGAGCTGCTTCTCTTCGAGAAGAGAAAGCTCGGCACCGCTAGAAAAGAGCGAAACAATATAAAAGTCGCTCAAAAACTTAGTCTCAGGGCTTTTAATAACAAATTCAGGAGTGTTGACAAGCTCACGAAGTATTGGTTCTCGCTCAAAGGGCTGTTTGGTCCCGTAGAGGTGTCCAAGCAGCAAGATAAAAATCTGCTTTTCGGAATCCATAGAGGTTTCAATGCTGCGAAGATCAGCATAGTAGGCCGGATAGCAAACGCGCTCCCGGATGGCTGCTAGCCTTCGAACAATCGCCGGTTGCAGTGTATCTTGCCGATATTTGGTAGTGATTGAGGAGGCTTGAACATCTGAAATTTCATGCATGTACTGTATGCATTGGCAGTAGAAGCGCAGGATAGCGTAGTTGAGCAGTTCATCTTCTATTTCTTCTTGCGCTCTCTCCATGAGATTGAGGAGATAAGAGACATATCTATAGGTTTTTATTAGCGTTTTGTCCTGCTCAAATACAGTCTGCTCAAGATAGGTCTTTAGAATTTCTGCAAATGTAGTGTCTTTGTCCCTGATAGAAGTAAAAGCCTTTTTATACGCTTTTGAGTACATGAGGGTATGTAGAGAGATGTCGAGCTCAGGATAGCAAGGCTTGGTTGAAAAATAGAGGCATTTGATGATTTTTTTGGAAAGAAAGGACTTGCATGAGTCGCAAGATGAGTCATCAATAAGAGCTTCTTCGCTATTTACCT
>JAFEGS010000347.1 GCA_018239705.1 Verrucomicrobiota bacterium
TGATGCAACATTCCCCCTGCTGGTTCCTGCGACAGCAGCAGAAGGCGCTGCAGCCTTTGCTGAGTTTTTTGCAGAAGAGGGCGTATTCCAATTTCCTGGTGACCCTGCTGCTGTTGGAAAAGAGGCTATCTTTAACACCTTTTTTGCCTATGCATCAAATCCAGGTGAGATGAACCAGCATGTGGTTACGCGCAAAACCTATTGGGATTCAGAAAAAGCGACGTTAGTCGTTGAAAGAACGTGGTATGCCACGCTCACTGTGGCTACCGACTTTTGCGGCACAACACTTCCTGCTGGCTATACCTATTCACAGGACGATGTTGTTGTCATCAGATTTGCCTGCGACAAAGATTGCAAAGAGGGCTGCACCTTCCCTGGCAAGGTTGTCTACTATAATGAATCTTTTAATCCTTGCCAATTTCAATCTGAATTCATATGTGACTATCCCCCTGCTTGCCGTTTCATAGGAGTGCAGGAGTAAAAAGCTGCAAAAGTTCTTAATCTTGATCGTGATCTTGATTAAGATCATGATCAAGATCGAGATTAAGATTTGATCATTAGAGGTAGTCACTCTTAAGTGACTGCCTCCTTCTTTTCTAGATGCTCAAGATAGTCTACCAATAGCCTCACCCCAACTGCCGTCGCCTGCTTTGGCAAGTATCGCTTTGCCTCTTTGTTATAGGCGCAGCCGGCAATATCAAAATGAGCCCAAGGTGTATCTTCAACGAATTCCTGCAAGAAAATAGCCCCTAAAATAGCGCCAGCAGAGCGTCCGCTTGCATTTTTAATGTCGGCAGTATCGGACTTGAGCAGCTCTTTGTACTCCTCATACAAAGGAAGCCTCCATGCCCGCTCAAACGTTCTTTGTCCGGAGGCAATGAGCTCCTCAGCAAGAAAATCGCTGTTAGAAAAGAGCCCCACAGCTTCGCCTCCCAATGCCACATCTACTGCTCCTGTAAGGGTCGCAATGTCGATGATGCGGCTTATTGGGAGCTCCTTTACTGCATAGGCAATGGCGTCGGCTAAAATGAGCCTTCCTTCGGCATCTGTGTTGGTTACTTCTACTGTCTTTCCGGAGTATCCCTTATAGACATCTCCTATCTTGTAGGCCATTGACCCTATGGCATTCTCGCACGATGGAATAGCAATGCTCAAGTTTATGTGCAGATTGAGCGCTGAGACTGCCTTGAAGACTGCCAGGGCGATAGCAGCACCGCTCATATCGATGCGCTGCGTCTCCATAGAGGCCATGGGCTTGAGACTAAGCCCTCCCGTGTCATAGGTGATGCCTTTACCAACGAGGCAGGTCCTATCAGGCGACGAGGGGTTGCCATTGTAGTGCATACAGATAAAAGTAGGCTCTCTGCAGGAGGCTCGAGATACGGCCAAGAGGAGGCCCATCCCCTTTTCCTCTATCCAGGAGCGGCCATGGCATGCAGCCTCTGCTCTTGGATGCTCCTTCGCTATCTCCTGTGCAATCTGCGACAGATACTGAGGGGTGATATCGTCTGCATTGCCGTTGCACAGGTCACGAGCAAGCCACACAGCTGCCATGACCTTCGTCACCTTATCTACAATCTCTTCGATTGCATGCACATCAGACGCAATAAGCGTAATCTGTTCTACAAGAGAGGCCGGCTCCAACTTGTGCACATCGTAGACATAGTTTCCTAAAAAGAGCCCCTCAACAATTGCCCGTGCAGCAATAGGGCGAGGAAGCGACTCGATCTCTGGCAGCAGCACATTGAGCGTCTTTATCTTCTGCTTTCTGCAAAATTTGGTAAGCTCGCTCCAGGCCCTTCGAAGCCGTTCTGCCGTGACCTTTTCCTTTTCGCCGAGGCCAAGGAGGAGCAGCCGCTTTTCTTCCGGAGAGGAGGACCAGACGCACACAACGTCTCCCTCTTTTGCGTCAAAATCGCCCGCTGCAACAGGGGGCTGCCACAGCTG
>JAFEGS010000348.1 GCA_018239705.1 Verrucomicrobiota bacterium
TTAAGTCGTTTTCGTCCTTTTCGTCGTTTGTGTCGTTTGTCGTTTTGGTCCTTTTGTTGTTTAAGCAGCATAGTACTCTTTCAGGGCGGCCATTCCTGAGAGCATCGCTGTAGCAGACCAGCCCTGCTCAGGATCGCCTCCCTTGAACACCTCACCAGTAACTGGGTCACAAGCTACCCATTCTCGGCAGTCGCAATGTTCCATCAACTTCTTGATCTGCTCTTCAGCCATGTGCAGAGCCCCCATCTTAATCAGCGCTTTCGCAGCGGTCCAGGAGACATGCGGCCATACAACCATGCCCTTAACATTCTTAAGCCACTCGTCCTCTTCTCTCGTCTTGCCGCTGATGGGCACAAAGACCTGGATCCCGATTTTGGAATCGGCCTTTTTAAAGTGCTCGATGACCTTCTCAAAATGCTCTTCCGGCACGAGGCCTGCTAGTACGGCATAGGCAAGCCCTTGCGGATCTATTGCTGTTCCGTCGATGAAGGTTGGGTTGTCCTGTTTGATAATGCCGGCAACAGGTGTGTGGACGATAGGCTTCTTGAGAGCAATTGCAGCGCGTGCTCCGGGAATAAAATCGCGAAGCTGAAACTGCTCGCCGACAGTATCAACGGGCGGGGCAAAATTTGTCTCAACATAGTCGCTTCGAGAAATGACGAAATGGCTACCGTCAAAGATGGCTGTAAAGTAGATATCACGCCAGTTTTTACCCTCCTCACTAACTTCCTTAGGTGCAACTAGCATGAGAAGACCTCATTATATACTTTTTTCTTTAATTTAGTAGAAACTTGTGTGTAGATGGTTGTAGTGGCAAGAGAGCTGTGTCCAAGGAGAAGTTGAATAGTTTTGAGGTCCATACCATTTTCAAGCCAATGGGTGGCGATGGTGTGGCGGATGATATGCGGCGTGATGGTACTTGCAAGGCCGCTCATCTTGAGGTATTTTTCAAATAGTCGATCTATCGAGCGGCTTGTCAGGCGTGTGCCAAGCCTGTTCAAAAAGAGTGGCTGCACATTTTTACGCTCGTGGTGGTTTATGTAGTTGTTGATCCAGTCACAAGCATTTTTGGTGATCGGCACGACGCGCTCTTTTTTACCTTTACCCTGTAGCTTCATGGTAAGCGCTTGAAAGTCGATATCTGCCACATCAAGGGCAGAAAGCTCACTGACACGTAGCCCTGAGCTATAAAAGAGCTCGAGTATGGTTCGATCACGCAGTCCTGAGAGGTCGCTGCAGTCGGGCTGTTCAAAAAAATGCTGCACCTGTTCGTAGGTGAGGATTTTTGGGATTTTCTTCTCAAGCTTTGGGCTGTCGATCTGCTCGATTGGATTTACTGTAATCAGATTTTCTCGCATCGCGAAGGAGAAAAAAGAGCGAAGGCTCGAAAGCCTTCGCACAATAGTTTTTCGGCATGTTTTTTGCTCCATAAGGGCCACGAGAAATTCCTGGAGCACTTTTTTGTTGATGTTTGTCAGCGGCAGCAGAGTGTCATCTAGTTCTGACTCTGGAGCGTCTCGTGTATAGATAATTTTTACTGCTTGTTCTTGCAGCCACTTCGATTCCAGGTAGCTTTTCAGGCAATTGAGGTCACATGCATAGTTTCTGACTGTATGGTCAGAGGCGTTTTTAACTACCCTGAGGTGGGTGAGGAACTTATATGCACATGAGATGAACATAATGGCTCTGCTCGCTGGGTGGAAAAATTAATAGAGAAGGCAACATCCCGAATCCACTTCACAGGCCCTTTGAGGGTTAGATTGTCGATTTCTCCCTCTTGGAGCTCAAAATCGACCTGTAGCCACTCTTTAGAGCGCGTTTCAAAAGCGATTGGGGAATTAAAGCCATACAGTTTCTGCAGGACATAACTGCTTGCACACACCCCAGTTCCACAAGCGAGAGTCTCTCGCTCGACACCCCGTTCAAAGGTACGTATCTTTGCAGT
>JAFEGS010000349.1 GCA_018239705.1 Verrucomicrobiota bacterium
GATGGACTTTCAAGAGAGCTAGGACTTGTGTTTGGCATCAGCGGCGTGCTGACGGTATGGTGGTTTTTAATCCGCCTCAAGCAGAATGTGACTGCGGTCCTCGTGCTAAAAAGCCAAACCAAGGAAATCTGCCTGGAGCCCGGCAAAGTTCTTGGGCTTGCAAAACTGGTTTCGGTCGTAGTTACTCTTTTGATGATCATGCTCCTCATGGAGGTAACCGGGGTGAGCATCAATACCCTGATTGCCTTTGGAGGTATTTCAGGTCTTGGTATTGCCTTTGCTTCGCAAGAGATCATCGCCAATTTTTTTGGCGGGATCATGGTTCATATCATCGAACCCTTTGCTATTGGTGACCTTATCCAGCTACCGAGCTCCTCAGTAGAGGGGTATGTCGAAGAGATTGGCTGGTATGAAACCCGTTTGAGAAGTCGAGATAAGCAGCCGATCTATATCCCCAATTCCTTCTTTTCTAAAGCCTATGTGGTGAATGGAACCAGAAGAACGCATCGTAAAATTGAAGAAAAAATTGCTATTCGTCACCAAGACCTTCCCAAAGCGCCTGCAATTATTACAGACATCAGAAATTACCTCCTTACCAACTTAGGGATTGATCAGCAGCAAAAACTGCTTGTTAATATTGCAGCTGTAGGGCCTTATAGTATTGACATCAGCATTGTAGCTTTAAGTGTCTATGTTGATGAGGCTAAATTCTTAGCGCTTAGAGATTTAGTATTGCTTAAGGCAGCGGAAATCATTGCATCGCATGGAGCGGAGATTGCCACTCCTATCGATCTGCTGCGTCCGCTGCAAACAACTTTGATGGTGTAGATGGAATCACTTCTGTTATGGCTTTGCGAGTATAAAGAGCTTGCTCCTTTGATGATTTTCGGGATGCTCGTGATAGCAGGGTTTAGCCTGCCAATCAGCGAGGATCTCCTGCTTATTATCAGCGGTGTCATTGCAAGTACAGTTATGCCGGAGCGCCATATACAATTTTTTATTGCAGCTATGATGGGAAGCTACCTCTCAGACTGGGTCGCCTATGGCATAGGCCGGCTGTTTGGGGATAAAATCTATGCGATGAAATGGTTTGCAAATACAAAAAGAGAAGATTTACAGACCTTTTACGAAAAATATGGTTTTTGGACGCTCGTGGTGGGAAGATGCATTCCCTTTGGCCTTCGAAATGGGGTCTTTATGAGTGCAGGAGCCGGTAGAATGCCCTTCAGCAGGTTTTTGCTGATCGATGGGATAGCCTGTCTTCTCTTTTCTACCTGTCTTTTTTATCTGGCCTATGCCTGCGGTAGAAACTACGAGGTGCTCTACGCCTATGTCTATCAAGTGAGCATTGCTGTGCTCCTTGTCGTGGTCTGTTTTGGTGTTCTTTTCTGGTTAAAAGCACGCCGAAAAGGGATTGTAAATTAATATTTTGTTTTAATTCGATGAATCTAGCTCTTCTTACTGTTCCAAATAGCCTTTCTTTGGCAAGGGGAATGCTTGCATTTTTGCTTTTGATTGATATTCCACTTGTTCGCGTGTGTGTTGTCTTGGTGTGTGCACTGACCGATTTTTTCGATGGCTTTCTGGCTAGACGATGGCAGCAGATTTCCCGCTTTGGCACGCTTATTGACCCGATTACAGATAAGCTCTTTGTAGGAGTTGCACTTACCCTCTTTTTTTGTGAAGGCAAGCTCACTGGGCTTGAATGCCTCTCATTTCTTTTCCGTGACCTGAGTCTGCTCATCTTCACCGGGTGGTTACTGCTGCTTGGCCGCTACCAGAAGTGGCAGGTCAGATCGTTTATTTGTGGGAAGATCACCACAGCGTTGCAGTTCCTTGTGCTCTTAGGCCTTTGTCTCGATATGGAGGTGATGAGTAGCCTCTACTACGCAATGGCGAGCTTTGGGCTGCTCTCTCTTTTCGAGCTCGTTTATTTGTGTAA
>JAFEGS010000034.1 GCA_018239705.1 Verrucomicrobiota bacterium
TACAACCCTTAGTCAAGATATACAAAAAGTAATTATTGCCAAAATATCGAATGGAAATGGCTCCATACTACAAAAACTCATCATGGTATGTACGGCCTGGCAAAATCTAATAGGGCATCAAGATTCAGATTTTCAGCTCTGGAAGCCTGTTTTTGATATGCATGATAAACAGGCGACCTACCCCATCGATCTTTCGAACTTCACATTGTATCAAGCAAAATTAAAAATATCATTAGCCACGAGAAAAGAAAGCTTTCAAAATCTACTTGCTAGGTCTAATGTGAGATTTCAAGTCGAGTTGGACGAGAAAAGTGACCTGACAGAGCATTTTAAACTACTCATTAATAAGCGTGAATTTGAGATACTCGCCCTCTACATATTGTGTAGGCCTACATTTAACTCGCAGGCAGTTGCAAAATTTTTAACAGACACTATGCACACATATAAAGAGGCTCGTCTATTTTGTTTGAAGCTGCTCATCAAGCTGCAGTACAATCTCAGGGCACTATTCGCGGGTATGCATCCTGCGGCTGCGGCAAGGCTATGCGTAGATCTGCTCCACTGCGGCGTTCAGGTTGCAGAGATCTTACAATGTAAGGCTGATTTTTCGGATGCCGATCGGTATGCAGCCTTTCCTCTGCGTACCACCTCTCTATTGCGCGAGATCTTTGACAGCGTAGCGATTCATTTTTATCCACAGCAGCAGGACCAAGTAACATTTGTTCCTCGCTCTATAGATTATGACCCTAAATTCACTGACAACAAGTTAGATGGATACAAAACGATAGAGCCGATTTCTAAAGATAAAGTAGAGCAGAGTATTCGAGAGCTGGTTTTCAACTGCAAGTTAAATCTTCATCTCTCTTTTAAGCCACTCATGTTTTTTCCTCCTATCTCTATGCTTGAATACTGGAGGGGTGCAGCAGATGCAGCCGAGCTACCAAAAGATAATGTCTTCAAAGCGGTCTTGGATGAGTACGACAGTGAAGATGCTGCTATGAGTGTAGAAGTGCGATAGTGGGGTTTGTCATGTATGCTATGGCATCCTCCATCTTCCAGCGCATTTGTGGGTCTTCTCGTAGAAGGTTGTATATGACATACCTGTAGTGTTGCTCTCTAGTTCTTGAGCCCTCTGCAGGAAGGCTTGTCAATGGTTTTTCAACACAGGTCTGCATGCCCTCTGCCATGAGCTTTCTCAGGCGATCTTTTTCAGTGTCCCACACGAGGTCCTCGCTGTCTCGTACCTCAACCATTGGAGCCATCCATGTGAGATCTTTTCCTTTGTTTAGAATGGCGTACAAAATAGTTCCAAGCGCAAAGCTCTCTGTTTTTTGGTAATCGATCATTTCTGCTCTATTAGTAAATCCTTTATCGTGGTAGAGGAGTTCTGGGGCTGAATATTCCACAGTACCATAGCAATTGTCTTTCTTGTAGCTATCATGAGGAACAATTTTATTATTGTCTGGGCCCTTACCACCCTTTTTGGTGCAGGCCATGCCAAAGTCTGAGACGAGAGGTCCATTATCACCAAGAAGTATATTATCTCCCTTGATATCGCCATGGATAACGCTTCTTTTGTGAATCTCTGCAAAGGTTGAAATGAGCCGGTAGGCCCATCCAATTTGTGTATCTAGATCCACCTCTTTTCCCTCTTTGATTACTTGTTGGAGGTTGCCGCCAGAGGCTCTTTCTGCTAAAATACTTTGTCTTGGCAGCCCTTTTTTCGTGGCAGCAGCCGTCTCGACTGTCACCGAAATAATCTTTAGGATGCCTGGAATGTCTTCAAGCTCCTTATAAATCTTGAGTTCCTTTTCGATGTCTTGCAAGGTCTTTTGCTTAGCTGTTTTTAGAGGAGCTATTTGCACGATGGGCTGTGACTCTTGTAGTGTCGCAGCGCTTAATACTTTTTTCGATGTTCCTTCAGCATTGATTATTGCGTACTTTTCTTTTGGTATGATGGCAATTATTCTTTGCTCGCCATTTACGTGTATGTGGAGTGATCGAGGGGCATTGCCTATTTCTCGATGGACAAATTTTTTTGCCAGGTTTTCGATCCTGATTTGATCTTCGATGAAGAGCGCCTGTCTGAGAATCTTGCTCGGCTTCCATTCCTTCGTCTCAAATGTAGCGAGGTTTACTGCCTTTTCCACTTCGGCATATTGCGCCTCCACTTGGGGCCCAAGCTGCTTCGCAAGTGATAGAATAGCCTCTTTTGAGAGCGTTTTATTCTTTTTCAGATAGGCGATGACCTCTTGCCTATCATGCACGGAGACCATTGGCTTGGAAGATGCAGTTTCAGCTTCTGCCGGTTTAATCTCTGGCTCTATCGTTTGTATCTCGGGTGTTTCAGTTGGTTGTAAGGGGAGAGGGGTCTCTGGTAGGGAAATAGATTCAGGTTCAGGCTCAGGTTTAGACACTGTTTCTGGTACTGATTCACGTTTGCTCTCGATTGGTTGGTTGGGCTGTAAGGTGGGAGAGGTGATAGGTTCAGGCTCAGGCTCAGACACTGTTTCCGGTACTGATTCACGTTTGTTCTCGATTGGTTGGGTAGGCTGCGAGGGCTGGCTTATGCTGGGGAGGTGAACAGGTTTTTCTTCTGGTATTTCCGGTGTTGTCTTTTGGGGCTCTTTAGCTCGTACAAAAGCGTTTAATATCTCTTCTAGCTTCTCACGGCTTAATCCTTTGACTGTTATTGCATCGACCTGTTGATTGCGAACGAGAAATTTTTCCAAGCTCGGTCTGCTTACAAGATGGTTATTAACCTTGATGAGATTGCCGAACCGTTTACCAACCCATCGCCTTAAGCCCGTGAGTTGCTCGCAGTCGAGGAATCCCTTGTTGTGAGATAAGGTATTGGGGTTGTCTACGTCGAAGTCGCCGTAAAGGCGCGTGAGCTGATAGCCGTGGTGGTTTTCAGAAATTGACATGAGTGCTCTCTGGGTAGTAGTTGTCTCCTAATCTGTATACTTATTAAAAATATTATTTTAATGATAGAGTTTTTTTGAATTTGAGGTTAAAAAAACGACCCCAACGACCTTAACGACTTAAACGACCACAACGACAGTGCAGAAAAAAAACGACCCCAATGACTAAGCCACAAGTCGTTTATTTGTCGTTTTCAGCCGTAAGCAGGTCGTCGTGGCGCTGCTTGCTTTCTCGCTGCCAGTTCTTGTTCAGGTGAAAGAGCACTCCATAGCGGTTGACATCGCTCATCAGCAGGTCAACTCTACTCAGAAGGTCTATACTTTTTTCGTAGAATTCGTCCTGCGTAAGAAGCTTGCTCACGCTGCCCTCTCCGTCAGAGATCTGCCGGGTAAGAGTCTGGATTGACTTGATAGTCTTTATGGCTTCATCGCCCACTGCATCGACCTTTTTGCACATATCAGTTGCAGACTTGAGCAGGTGCTCCAGCGCTTCAGATTCATTGAGGTTCGCAGTAATTTTTTCGAAGTGAGAGATGCTGCTACTCAGCTTTGCAAAGGTCTCATCGGTATTTACCGGCTTTTCTGCAAAGATGATCTCATCGGGGGTGATGAGGCGAGCAGGCTTGCCTTCAGGGTATTTTGGGATAATCGAGATAAAGCGCTCTCCCATAAGCCCAGAGGTGCCTACGTTGATGTCATCGCAGTCGTAGACTTCAACACTTGAGTCAATGCCAAGCAGAAGGTCATAGATGTAGAGCGGCTCATTTGGATTTCCACCCTGTCGTGACTCTTGCGGCAGGCGGGTAATTTTCATCACCTTGCCCACAGCCTTGCCGGCATAGGTTACACGCGTGCCTACGTTGATTTTATCGATAGCTGCAAATCGGACATGTATCCTGTGCTTTTCATCTCCAAAGGAGGGGTGGAGAAACAGCAGCATCAGCGTAAGGAGGCACAGTGCCCCGATGATAAGGCTGCCTATTGCTATATTTTTTGAACTTTCACTCATTTGATAACATTTGTTGTAGTAGTATCTGAAAAAAGAGGCTGTTTCCTTGACGACTTAAAGGCATTATTGAGAAATTCTCGTATCAAGGGATTTTCGCTTTGTAAAAAATGTTCTTTATTATTTACTTCGGCGATGGTGCCTTCATGGTGGAGGGCAAAGTAGTCTCCTAGCATAAGGGCAGATTGCATATCGTGGGTGACGATGAGCGATGTGGCGCCAAGTTCGTGAGCTGTCTGTTCGATGAGTTCATTGATATGCATAGCAGTTACCGGGTCGAGGCCTGTCGTGGGTTCATCGTAGAGGAGGACTTTTGGGCGGTAGATGATCAGGCGAGCGAGTGCTGTTCGTCGTTTTTGGCCTCCTGAGAGCTCTGAGGGCAATTTACTTTGAAAGCCGCTGAGGCCAACTTTATTCAGGGCTTCTTCTACGAGGTCCTGAAGTTCGCTTTTATTTACGCTGTCGTGCTGAGAGAGGTAAAAACCGACATTTTCCCCAACGGTCATGGAATCAAAGAGCGCAGAGCTTTGAAAGAGCATGCCTAAGTTTCTTCGCATGCTGTAGAGCTCGTCTTGTGTCATTGTGGTGGTTCTGACGCCATCAACCTCGATATATCCTTCGTCTGGCTGTTCAAGAGCAGTGATTTGGCGCAAAAGTACGCTTTTGCCAACGCCTGAGCGCCCAAGGATAATGGTCGTCTTCCCGGAGGGCACGGTGAGGGTGAGCCCTTTGAGGATGGCGATGGAGCGATAGCTTTTCCAGAGGTTATGTACATAAATCATAACAATACTACGTAAATATTAACCAGTACGAGGCGTTCAAGCCTAGTGTAAGTATAAAATTTGCTATTAATATAGCCGAATAGCAGATTACGACACTATTTGTCGTGCTTTTTCCAACTCCTGCAGCTCCTCCCTTCGTATTTATGCCGCGATAGCAGGAGATGGTGACGATCAGGAGTCCAAATATGAGCGATTTAGAAAGGCCGGAAAAGAGGTCGAACCAGGTGATGAAGGCGGGCATTGGGTCGAAGAAGGCGAGAGGGGCCATGCCATAGACATGAACAGCAATGAGGTAGCCGCCCAAGATGCCCATCGCACAGCTAAATATGGTAAGGATCGGCACCATGGCTGTCATCGCTAAAAAGCGCGGAGCAATGAGGTACTGGAGGGGGTTGACCGCCATTGACTGGAGCGCATCGATCTGTTCTGTCACGCGCATCGAGCCGAGCTCGGCGGTAATGGAGGCACCTACTCGCCCAGTGATCATAAAGGCAGTCAGGATCGGCCCCAGCTCAACGATCATCGATTTGGCGACCATCACTCCGGTAGTGCCTGTAAGTCCCTTGTCTGAAAGCTGGAAGTAGGCCTGCGCAGCAAGCACCATGCCGGTCGAGAGGCCGGTAATGGCCACGACGGGAAGCGAGAGCACCCCAATATCGAAGAACTGATTTCGAACCAGTTTCCATGAAGGAGGCTTACGAAGGCTTGCCCAGATCATCTGTGCGATCATGAGCGTAAATTCGCCAATGGATGCGGCGGAGGCTTTTATTTTTGTGATCATAGGCTAATTGTATTGAATTTTAGAATATATATCTAGTAATTATACGTTTAACCTGAAAAATCAGCCGTGCCCGTGTGCGTGCCCGTGCCCGAAACGAGAGGACTATATGAAAATTATTTTCTTTGATAGTGACTGTGGCTTGTGTAGCTGGGCTATACGCTGCATCTTGAAGCAAGACAGTAGGAGGCAATTTCTCTACGCCCCGCTCAATGGAGAAACCGCGCAAAAGGAGCTTGCTTCTTGGCGCAAGACCCATGCAAGTATTGACAGTATCGTCTTCTTGGAAAAGGGGGAGGCAGAGACTGTATCAATTACCTATTACAGCGAGGCTTTCTTTCGCATTGCTTGGGATTTGGGATTTCCTTGGACCTGCATTGGCCTACTCTCTTTTTTACCGCCGCTGCTCCTTACACCCACAGACTGGGTCTATCGCGTGATAGCAGCCCTTCGAAAGAAAATCTGCCCACTAGAGCCTAATAAAGATTTTGCATCGCACCCGGATCTTCTTCTGCCATAACTATCCTGTCTTTTCAGGTTGTGCAAGAGGTCTAATTTCTTTTCTGCATTTTCTCATGAAGCGAGGCTATTGTTGTGCCCGCGGTTTTTGAGAATAGAAATGGAAAAAAGGCGTGAATGATGCAGCAGCATCCTGCCAAAATCATGCGAAACCCTGCCCTCAGTGCAAAACTCATGTGTTGAAAATAGGTCTCACCGGCAGTTGTGGGGTGACTGCAAAATAAATTTTTAATTCTATCGGCTATTTTCATGCGCTCGTCTCAATCAAAAATATGATTTGGGTAGTTTACCTCACTATACGGGTGAGCGCAATTTGGTCAATAGAATTTTTGACAGGGTCACCGGTGTGCGTCCAGTAACACAAAGAGTATTCTACATACGTGATCTGTATGATTACTCCAGGCATGGTTGCTTCCACAGTCGACAATAACATCGCCCGACTTTAGTTTCGTTTGATCTTTATCGAGGATTAACGTTACTTCACCTTCTAAAACTACAGCGTAAATAAGGCAGTCGACCTTATGCATTAACGGATGCTTCATCAGCTTTTGCTCGGCTGAAATTTTTTGGTTGTTGAGTAAAATTTCATCTAAGCGATGGATGTAGCGCGAGTCTGGGGGGATATCACAAATGCGCAGAATAGTCCCATTTTTTGATGGTAAAAAGGGGATCCCCGATAGTGTGGGATCCCCTGTGTCTTCAAGCGCGGGCGCTGTTTTGCTTGTTGCCCATATGTTAATAGAGGCAGCCTCTTGTACACCCGTTATAAAATGATCTATATCTTTCGCGTTGCTGTCTTCCACGATAGTGGATTGATTGTCTGTATCTTGTGCAATAACAACTCTGCGAACAGGTTTCATATTTTGAGCACCAGATGTTTAATATTTTTTTCGTGACTTTCATTATGCCAGAAGGAATAGATCGCATGAATCTTTCCATCATTGGCAAGAAGGAGTGCGGGTTGAGAAAAACTCCCTTTTCCCGTCTCTAAATCCATAAATTTCTCCCAGTTTACACCGTTATCTGACGAGACGAGGAGCGAAAGGGGAGATCTGCCCTTAGTGCAGGGGTTTGCCGCCATGAGGAGCCGGCCGTCAGGTAGGCAAACGACGTCAACACCGGTATCGGGATTTTCCACATTGATCGGCGTTGCGACCGAGACCTTCTTTGTCGCAAGGTCAAAGGTCGCGTGCATGACGCGCCTATTCTCTTCTTGCTTTTGTCGATTTCGAAGAAAAATATGAACGGTCTTGTCCTTTGTCTGTACGAGGCAAGGCTCTGTCATCTGTTCAGTAGCATCTTCGCGTACGATAGGGTCATAGGTTGTCCAGTTCTTCCCCTCATCAGCTGTGTGCAAGAGTACAGCGCGATGATTTTCATTATCAAGGGGAACAGAAGAGGGCACAAGCCAGCTTGTATCGCTAAGAATAAGTGGTGAGCATTTACTTGCCCCTGTAATGCCTTGTGGCAGTATGGTATCCTCTGACCAGTTTTTCCCTTCATCGCTCGAATGGATCATACAGTAGGTAAAGCTGCGCTTGTATCGATGCGTGTCACCACCTTCGGGATAGTAACTTCTAAAAAAGAGGGCGAGATTGCCGTCAGCCTTTTTTACAAAAACAGGGTTCCAGACATTCTGCCCTTCGTACTTTCGAACCAGCTCGGGCTGTTGCCATTTTCCGGATGTGTTGCGCGCGATCCAAAGAGCGGTATTTCCCTTTACAGATCCTTCTGCGCCATACCAGGCAGCGAGAATGTCTCCAGAGGCAGTCTCCACAAGAGAGCCTGTTTTGCAGTTGTGCTGTACTTGTGACGGCCACAGTTTATGCTCTGCAAGTACGGGAGTTGGATTTTGTATTTCTATCCGTTGAGAATGATCTGTATCTAGATTTATCATATTATTATCCTTTTGTTTTCTGTAATATAGTAGCGAAAACAAATGATTAAAAACAGGTAATTTCAGTCTAAAAATATTTATTGTAGGCCCATCTGGGGGTCAATCGATGAGGGTACAATTTCGTTGATTTATTTTCTACATGCTTGCCATAGTGGGGTGCGTTGGTTCAAACGACAAACGACCAAAACGACAAAGGACACAAAAGACGAAAACGACGAAAAGGACTTAAACGAC
>JAFEGS010000350.1 GCA_018239705.1 Verrucomicrobiota bacterium
CCTTCCCTCTTTTTCATTGCGACAAGCTCATCACATGCCAAACCAAGCACCTCTTCGAGCCTTGCTTGAAAGGCCTCGTTGTCGATATCCTCCAGGCTTACCTGCAAGACACCGCGCTCTTTAAAGATAATGGGCAAAAGCTCTGCCATCGGCGCATCGGCACATCCGAGCTCTTGCGCTAAGACAAGCGCTGAGTCCTTCAAAATTTTTGCATAGGCGCTATTGAGCCGGACCTTTACTGGGTAGGAGGAGAGAAAGAGCACCTGGATGGAGACCGTCACATACCCCCTGCCAATGCGCTCAGAGATAAACTTGCGGACAAAGGGCTCAAAACAGCCGCACTCAGAGGGCAGCTTGATGTTGCAATCGAGATGTTTTTTGTTCACCGACTGAATGTCGACTACGATTTCAACATCGGTATAATTTTTTTTAGCCCTGCCGTAGGCAGTCATGCTGCATAGCATTCTTTGCTTGCTCCGTGAAAATCACAAAGGATACACGAGAGCAAGCTTTATTTTCAATCATTTACGGATCTCTTCATAGAACCTGCCAACTATTTCGAATACCTGACTCATCTGAGACTGGTGGACTGCCAATCGTGGCCTTGTCTTTCGTAGCTCGAATATGATCTCGAATGGGTTAAGCGTGATCTCTTCTAGCTTTTTCCCATTCTCTAGCTCATGTAAGATAGTCTGTATGCAGCAGTCGGTAATTGCCACATTTGCCGTGCGTCCTACGCCGTGCTTACAATGGACAGCCACTGGTTGGTCACGGTCTTGCAAGATCGTGCGACGTTCTCGGTGCATTTCTTCTAATAGATCAAGATCAGGCGATGCCTGCATATCCGGCCAGTTTTCATAGTGGAGATGATCGACAGCGTGTTCCTCATTGCCGCTGGAGACAAGGAGCTTGCGATGCACAAGGCGTCCTTCCTTGTCGTACTCTGTCATCTCTTTACCTTTTTGAATCTCTCGTAGAGATATGCATTCGATCTTTCGACCATTTGTAAGGCAATTTTTGCTATTGAGCTCAGTCGTGTCATAGTAGGGAACGAGTGGTGCTTCTTGCTTTGTTTCTCGAAGCGGTGTGCAGAGGGTGATGATGAACGCTACCTTTTTCGCTACCAGCATATCGCAAAATGCATCGAGCTTCTTTGGCGTGGGGTGTGGGAAGAAAAGCATGCGCTGGCTTCCCGGAAGCTGCGTTTCGAACTCCGGCCCATATCCCAGATCATCTTCTTCAAGTAGCACCTGCTTCGTGTAGAGGTTCGCCATTTCAGGGCTCTGTGAACAGTGCATTTTTACGAGGTCGCTATACTTTTCTAAAAATTCCTCATCTTTCGCGAGCGTGCGAAATTGTGAAAGAGGCCGTGTTGCCTCTGGGTATTTCCCAAATGCTATCTCGCTGTCCGGCAGTATGGTGTACTCGCCTTGATTGGTAGTAAACAGTGCGCGCAGCTCCTTCATGCGGGCTGTAAGAAGCTCTGATAGCACTATTTCTTTGTCGCCCACTGCTTCGCGGAACTTACTAAAGAACCGCTGTACTTGAGACCTATTCTCTGTTGTATTTTGTGCAGACAAAGCCTCCAAGTAGCGAGCAATCATCTCTTCACGCATCTCTTCAGGAAGGCTTAAAAGATTATTTGCGAAATTTCTCTCTCGAAGCTTTCCCTCTTTTTCAGTGCCGATAAGTATTTTTTGAAGGTCAAGATCAGCAAAAATTTCTTTTAGCATCTGCTGTCGTCCATTTTCACTATTTGCATCTTTGCTTTTCTGCATGTCTACAATGAGCTGGGGGATGCTATCCTGCACATTTTTGATTGCAGTAATTCTATTTTCGTTTGACATATCCCATCTGCCGGTTTTGCAAAATGCGACCCTTCCGAAGTCGGAATGGGCGGTGTTACTGCCTGCTGCTTTTTCAAC
>JAFEGS010000351.1 GCA_018239705.1 Verrucomicrobiota bacterium
CTGCAGGCTTGAAAGAGGTAAAAAAACTGCACACCACGAAGGAGTATTGTGAGATAGATACCCACACCCATCAGGAATGTAAGAAGAAGAGGCCCCCACAAAGCGTTTTTGATGGTGAGAAGGTCGTACATAGGAGATATCCTTTGGGTAAAAAGAGATATTCTACTTATTACACACAAAAATTCACAGGTGAAAAATCTTGTATTGCTAAAGATATTTTTGATCCGACAGCTTGAGAAGCTGTTTCGAGTTTTTTCTTTACATAACTTTGGAAATAGTACATATACTCTGAAAGAGCCTCTAAAGAATCATCTACGGGGTAGTACTGCATCTCGGTCCGATAGTCCTGTAAGTCTTCTGAGAAAACCTGCAATTCGAAGGCCAGGCGATCAATAGTTCGCTTTGTCTTGGCAAAGGCTCTTTCTTGTATTTGGCTATCGAGCAGGCTTAAGGAACAGATCAACGAGTGTATCTGGTGCAGGAACTGCTTAAGCGCAAACGTTTTGCAATTTGGATGGTATCTGCCAAACCATGTCTCCACGTTGGCATACACAGGAATATGCCGCCACATTCTTTGCCCAATAGCCCATAGAGGGCACTCTGCAAATGTACCAGGCTGAGAAAGCTCATCTACAATGCATCCTGCGCCACAAAATCGATCCCTAACCTGCCTGCCCAGCACATTTTCAACAAAATCCAGCGGAAAGTCAGAAAACCACGTACCTTCTCTTATAGGGTATTGACAGAGCGGTATTAGAGGGACAAGACGTGACGCTACTGCCATAGGAGCTCTGCTCAGTTCAGCAAAAGTGGGATGTAAATTCCAATTAGCTGCCCCGCTCTCAGTACTGGCAGAAAAGGAGATCATCGATTTGGATGAGACTGTATTGGCTAAGAGAAGAAGCGTCATCTCGTCCAGCTCGGTCGTGCTGTAGAGGATAGGAATCTGGCTCTGCTGCTCAAAGAATGAGAGCTCGCGGAGCAGCTTTTCCTGGTTTGTAGGATTGTTTTTCTGAAAGCTACTGCTCTTCTCCATGCGCGAATTTTGCCTGCAAAGAAGAAAGTCCAGCTTGCCTTTCAATCTACCTGTGATCGTGTGCAAACTGCATGCCTCTTCCGCGTGAGGCGTATGGAGTTCAAGAGCTACTTTGAGGCCCATTGAGCGGATCTGTTCAAGACACTTTTGCAGCTCATCAAAAGAGAGCTCTTTTCGGGCCTTTGCAGGTAGTGCTCTTCTAGGGGCAGCAAAAACGACCATGTTGTACCCTTGATCGATAATCTGCTTAATCTGGCCTGTACAATCGGAAGTGATATAGGAGGGCAAGCTCACTTCAAGATCAGCAGATAGTGCGTACCTTTGCGTGCTATTTACCCATAACAACCTATTTGCAAATAATGGCCGTGTCTCGCCTATAATGTCACTGAAGCGATTATTATGCAGTGCAGTCAGTAGCTGACTCATGGCAAATTTTTCAGCTAGTGGTGAAGCTGCCTGAATATGGGCCGTATTTCCTGCTATCTGCAAAGAAAACTCCTCAACGCTACCGCCCTTCAAAGTGGCGCGCGAAACTTTGACGCTAAGAGAAGGAAATAGACGTTTGATATCGCAATACGATGATTCCATATAACGCTCTTATGATATACACTGAAAATCAGACCTTAGCATTTTATCTAGAAATGAGTAAATATTAAATTGATTAGCCCAGAATATATTCGAAAAAAAATTCCACTCACAGAAGCATCTCTTAGGAAAATTGCCCAGTGGCGGGAAGAGTTACTACAGATTTTGCAAGGAACTGATCAAAGGCGAGTGTTGATCGTAGGCCCCTGCTCAATTCACAATGTTACAAGCGCTCATACCTATGCCAAAAAGCTAAAAGAGCTCTCAGATGAAGTCTCTGATGTCTTCATGATTATACAGCGC
>JAFEGS010000352.1 GCA_018239705.1 Verrucomicrobiota bacterium
CGATGAATCAATGCTTCCTAAGCTTTTGCCATGTGTGCATGATGTATCACCTGATGTTCGCCTCCTTGCTATTCAAGCGTTTGGCGTTATTGCCAATGCAAAAAAGGGAGGCAATAAGGGAGGCAATATAGATTGCACATTTGTAAAACCGCTCATGGACCATCCTCACGTAGAGACCGCTATTGCAGCAAACTGGCTTACGTTTGTTACAGGTACGAGTGGCGATAGGAGCGTTGCAAGAGACAAATTAAAAAAATTAATACTATCTAAAGATCAGCATATTGCCCTCACAGCAGCTTCCAGCCTCAGTGCAACAGGGGCGCAAGGCGTCGCACTTGCTCGTGAGATGCTGGAGAGGTGTGACGATTCGCTCGTCCGAATAAACCTTGCTGCCTATTTGATCTGGCAGAGGCAGCAGTATGCAGCTCAGGTGATAGCGGAGGAGCTGTCTACTCTTTCTGATCGACTTTCATGGCAGAGCTGCGGCATCTTTACCTACGTAGCTGCAGGCAGTGTGACGCACGCGGAAGCGGGCAGCGAGACGTGTGAAACGGTAGATCTGTTGACGCGTCTGGATCTCTACAGCATGGTAGCTACATGTGAGTATCCGGGTCTTCAGGCTATTTTGAAGTCGTATCTTCGAGACTGCACGTGGGGTGTGAGCGGGCAGGCAGCCTCTATAATGGTCCAAGAGGGTATGCAGACTCTGGATGGGCTTCGAGATCTTCTTACCGACCCATCACCGGTAGTTTCACTGCAAGCTGCCTTTATTTTGGCCTTTTATTCTCAGGATGCAGAAGCACTCTCTGTTTTGCTGCAGCACTATCCTAAGGCGTCAAGAGCGATGAAGGAGCGCATTTTGTATGCAGTTGCCTCTATTGGCTCATCCGATGCCCTACCTTTCCTTGTCCAGACACTCGATGAGCCGTTCGAAGTTTTGCGAATCGCAGCGGCAAGAGCCATTTTACTTCTCAAAACTTAAAGAAACAAGATTGCGAAAAATTGCGAAAAGCATAAAATCGAAAAAATTTTGTTCTTAATTCAACTTTAAAGGTGTGTAAAATGTCGACGATCAAGCAATACGCCCAAATACTAAGCAGGATGCTCCTTGCTTTTTTGCTCTGCTGTACGGTGCCTCTTCTCTGCTCATTTTCAAAAGGTCATGAGAAGAAGAACACGCAGAAGGCAAATGCTCGGCAAATGGAAGTGTGGGAAAAGAAGCTGAAAGCCCTTGCAGCTAAGCGTGACTGGAATGAATTTGGCAATCTTGCTGTGCAAGTAGCTAAAAGAGGGTTTCATTCCGGAAAATTGAAAAAATTAGTACATAAGATACAAAACCCAACGCTGAAAGCAGCTGTACGTACTTCAGAGAAAATGAAAAAGCTCTCTCCCGATCTGGGCATATCGTTTTCTGAGCTTGTCCACTTGTCGCTCTTTATTGACACAGAACTGAGCTCTAAAATAAAGAAAAAGGGCAATTATCTGAGTCGCGCAGCTACTGACCTTCCAAGGGCTATAGAATATGATGTAGAAAGTGGCCTCACCTTTATCCATCTTAAAACTGAAGGCGTTGCAAAGATTGGTAAGGGCCGTAAGAAGCTAGTGACAAAGTCAATTTTGTATGATCCGGTCAAGCCAGAACTGGTTGCTAACTGCTCTTCAACAATCCCTATGGCCGATGAAATGAAAGCTCTGAGCGCACTTCAGGGGCTTCCAGGTATTGTGGAGACAAAAGCGATCACAAAACGCAAAAATGCAAAGAAAAAAATTGTCTACGGCCTGTTCTGTAAGTACTATCCTGAAGGTGATTTGTCCAATTTCTTGCAAAAACATCCTCGCATGTCTCTGAAAAAGAGAATGCAGATAGCTTTAGAGCTTTTGAAGGGCCTGGAGAGCATGCATGAACAAGGTTTTGT
>JAFEGS010000353.1 GCA_018239705.1 Verrucomicrobiota bacterium
AATATTAGATGATCTCACGGTGGGAGACAAAGCGCATGTTTTCTCGTACCATATGCACCGCCTCTGCTACATAGGGGACGACAGCACAAACAGCCAAGACTTGACCGACCACGGGGCTTATTCCCCCTGCCCAGAGTACCGCTGCAGCTCCTCCAGAAATAGCTGACGAGATCCGTAAAGCTGCATATACATATTGCGCCCGTAGTGTTGGGAGGCGGCAATAGACATCGCGCCCACAAAGCGTACCCTGATGTTCATATTCACCAAAGGGCTCATCGTCATCCACAAAGCTATCCAGATTGATCCTTTCTTCGCGACAGCATGGACAACACATCGTATTTCCTCCTAGTAGAACAGGAACTATTTTGCCCATATCTTCAATTTTTAAAAATGGAAAATATATCTTAATATGGTATATAGCCCAAATTAGGAGGGACTATTATGATTCACTATCGCAACATCAACGTAGATGGCATCAATATTTTTTACCGAGAAGCGGGTAGCAAGCAGAAACCAACGCTCTTGCTTTTACACGGCTTTCCCACCTCTTCACACATGTTTCGTAAGCTGATTCCTCTTCTCGAAGACTCCTACCACATCATTGCCCCCGATCTTCCCGGCTTTGGCTTTTCGGATGCTCCATCGCGCGAAAAATTTAAATACACATTTGATAACCTTGCACAGGTCGCTCTTCGTTTTACTGAGCTGCTAGGACTCAAAAAGTATGCGCTCTATATCTTCGATTATGGGGCGCCAGTCGGGCTGAGAATAGCTCTTGCCCACCCAGAGCGAATAACAGCGATCATTTCCCAAAATGGAAATGCCTATGTTGAGGGCTTGAGTGACGGCTGGAACCCCATCCAGACCTACTGGAAAGACCCTACCGACAAAAACCGCGCCGCACTTCGGCAGTTTTTAACTCCAGAGAGCGTCAAATGGCAATATGTTCACGGTGTTACGGATGAAACGGCAGTAGCCCCTGAAGCCTATACACTGGACAGCGCCTTCCTAGCTAGGAGTGGGAATGACGAGATCCAGCTCGACCTGTTTCTGGACTACGCAAACAATGTCAAACTCTATCCACAATTTCAGGAATTTTTTAAAAGCAAGAAGCCTCCCACACTGTGTGTATGGGGGAAAAATGACCCCTTTTTCCTTCCTGCCGGAGCTGAAAGCTACAGACAGGACAACCCAAACGCGCTTGTACACTTCCTCGATACAGGCCACTTTGCACTTGAAACCCATGCTCAGGAGATAGCCTCGCATATCCGGCAGTTTTTGAGATAAGTCAAAGAAAAATTTAAAGCAATAAGCAGGCCATGTAGTAAAAGAGGGATCATATGTCAGATGTTGGGTTAAACCCTTTACATGAAACCGGTGAGTCTGCAATTGAGCAGCCAAGCGAAAAAAAGTGGAAAAGCGCAAATGATCCACAAATCTATCAAGTCTCCTCCAAAGCAATATCGCATGAACCACTTGAAACCGATAAGTCAATTACACAGGATCATCAGGTACATAATCAGACCACTACTGCGTCCTCAACCAAATCTGCTACAAAGGTAATGCTCTCCTACCACAGAAGCTCCCCAACTGCTGAAGCACAGAAACGGGAAGTTCTTACCGGTATTCAAAGCGGCGCAGAGAAGATGCAGCTAAGGAGTCTCGATCGCGAACTGTCCGCTACTGCAGGGCGTACAGGCAAGCCTATCGAATTCGAAAAATTACATGGTGGCACCAATCCTGTCACAAAGCTTCAGGAAGTAGTCTATCTAGAAAAATCAGCTGTTGATCGAGCAGCCCAGTCCAGGCGCGTTGTGTCCAAGCAATTTACAGGTCGCTGTACAAAGATGAACCCGGAGAAGAGCCATGCGCTCATCAAACAGCTCGTGAATCAGCTT